>NZ_JACJOR010000549.1:0-6958 GCF_014695615.1 Leptolyngbya sp. FACHB-711 | reverse complement strand
ATTGGGCGATAATTACACCCGTATAAGAACTGAACCTAAAGTAAATATTAATCGCTTATGCAGCGTTCCCTCTGAAGAGGATGTGAAAAAAGCGCCATCCTCAATGAAGATGCCGCGAACTAGAACTTTATAAAGACGTAGACTTCCCTGGGTTCCCTTAAAAATTAAGGTTTAAACCTGCTATAGATCGTCTGCCACTTTGCCGCGGAGTGCCTTGATGTGCGATCGTTTGCTTTTGCTCTCCAAACGTTTTTGTTTTGCGCTAAACGTTGGTCTGCTGGCTTTGCGCGGTTTTGGCAAGACGATCGCGCTTTTAATCAGCTCTTGCAGCCGTTCGAGTGCCTCTTCGCGGTTTTGCTCCTGGGTGCGGTGCTGCTGCGCCTTGATCACGATCACACCATCTTTGGTAATGCGCTGATCGCTGAGCTGCAATAGCCGTTCCTTGTACGATTCCGGCAGCGAAGAAGCCCCAATATCAAAGCGGAGATGAATCGCAGTGGCGACTTTATTCACGTTTTGCCCGCCCGCGCCCTGGGAGCGAACCGCACTCATGTCAATCTCGTCTTCGGGGATGCTAACGCTGTTGGTGATCTGGAGCATGACTTGCGAATAGGTTGAGACTATCGATCGACGGCTTGCGCTAAAGGAGACTCTTCATAGTGTTGCAGCAAATCTGCCGGATCATCATAAATCGCGATCGCCCCCGACAGATCCTCATCGCTGAAGCCGCCCGTCCGAAAGGCAATCACGCCCACGCCTGCCTTCGCCGCCGATTCCACATCATAGGGTGTATCGCCTAGCATAATCACGCGATCGGCTTTGAGATCCGCTTTTTCCAGAGCCACTTCCACAATATCCGGGGCAGGCTTCGAGGCTTCCGCATCGCTGGAGGTGGTGAACTCGTCCAGCAAATCCTCCACACAAGCCGCTTTGAGCAACACACCCATTTCCTGCTCGGAGGCAGAGCTGGCAATAATCAGGTGCAAATCGGCTGCCTGCATTCGCTGCACCAGTTCTCGCGCTCCGGGCGTTGCGGTTAAATGGGAGCCAAACTTGTCGAGAATCAGCTCTTTGCGGCGATCGGCGATCTCTTTGCCCACGCCTTCCTCAGCGTCTAGCCCGGGAACTAAACGTGGCACAACCTGATCGCCCCCCATGCCAATCAGCGGACGCACTCGATCAAAGGACACCTCGTAGCCATAAGCCGCAAACGCCTCAACCCAAGCTTGAGCATGAGCATCGTTGCTTAACACCAGCGTTCCGTCCACATCCAAAATTACTCCGTCTAACGGCATCAGCTTCACCCTTTATGCATCACTTTAGGCATTACTATTTGATGTTGCCAAAAGGACTGCGACTTGACCTCTTTCGGAGTAGAGAAGGATCAAACGATTCGGGCGATCGTCTCTCTGTCACTTTGCAGAGCAATACTTTAGCTTAAACCTGCCCCTGACACTGCTGCCAGAGCCGATCGATCGTCACAAACTGATAGCCGCGATCAAGCAGTTGCGGAATGAAATAATCCACAGTGGCGGCTGCATCTTCTCCACCTGTATAGCCATCGTGCAGCACAATCACAGACCCATTGCGGCTCTGGGTTAAAACTCGCTGAGCAGCGATCGACACTCCGGGTCTTGTCCAATCTTCGGGAACCACGCTCCACATCACCGGGCGATAGTTCCACTGCTGCAACGCGCTTAAGATTTTAGGCGTGAACACTCCATTCGGCGGGCGTACATCGCGAATTTGGGCAGTGGCGCTCGGATCAAGCCCACAAGTTTCGCCGATGATTTGCTGAGTGCAATCGAGCGACTGCTTGAGCTGAGGCAGCCTCATTTGGGTAAACATCGTATGATCGTAGCCGTGAATTGCTACCCCGTGTCCCGCTTGCCAAACAGTTCGCGCCACTTCAGGAAACCGCTCGACCAGCAGCCCCAGCCAAAAGAAGCTCGCTTTGATCTGATAGCGATCGAGCACTTCCAGCACTTGAAGCGTATGTTGTGGGTGAGGACCATCATCAAACGTGAGAGCAATCCAGGGCGAATCGGTGCTGCCCTGCCACAAACAGGCGGGAAAAGCAGGGTACAAAACTTTGTGCAGGATGGGATAAAGCGGAGCGAACTGCATAACTGAAGCGGTATGAATCAAATTTTGGTGGCAGAACGACTGAAACTGCCTTGCTTCTTTTCATCCTAACGAATTCAGCCTAACGAATTTAGCAATTTACCTACTACCCTCAACACGCAGTACACCAGTTTTGACGCACCCGAGCAGAATGCACCAGCGATTTCAGCACATCCTGATCGATCGGCTTGACGAGAAACCCATCCACGCCGGGATTGTCTTCCTGACGCAGCCAGCTTGGAGCATGGGAATCGGTTAGTCCCACGATCGTCATACTGCACTGATCGTTCATAGTGCGAAATCGATGCACCATAGGGCGTGACCAATCGTAGGGGCTTCCTGCCAGAATCACAAGACAGGGAGAAATTTGCTGTGCCTTCCACATTGCCTGCTCCGGGGAATGGGTCCACTCCACCGGACATCGGAGCTGAGCCAAGAGGGTATCGAGTCGCTGAAGATTGTCCGAGCCTTGGTTTAAAACCAGGACGTGGTTTTGAGTTACGCTCTTTTCTGTTGCAATCATTTTTCTGTTGCAATCATGTTCTATTGCAATCATAGTGTGAACAAATTGTTGACAAATTGGCAGATATCAATAGCACAGGTGGCTCTCGGCTAATATAGCTCGCCACCCAACCCGCACTTTCTACCAAAAGTCACCAAGATCATTGAACTGATTAGATTTAACGCCTATCTTTCTGATAAATCAGTTTTCGTTTTTCTTAGCTATTCAGGATAGAAACTTATCAATCGATCGGGAAGTGAGATCGAAGTTTTGTAAAAGAGTTTATCAATAAGGAAAGGGGGTTAATTTCTATCTCTCAGAATAGAAACTAATTAAAACTTTTTCCTCAAAGTCTGTTTGAGGCATTGCTCATGTTTTACATCCATGTTTTACATCGCCCCTGAATTTTCGATCCTGCAATACAGCGTCCCCTCTTCTAAACGTCCCCTTTTCTAAGGGAAGTTGAGGAGATCTAAGCCGATCGAGCCACAGGTTCCAGCCCCTTCCGTGCGCTACCTCACCCTGTTGTTCGGTCGTGCGGATTTGAGGCAAGCTCCGATTCTAAGGGGGATTACGGCTTCAAGGGGAATTACGGCTTCAAGGAGGATTACAGTAAGTCTGACAGATCAGACTGTTCCTGGACCTTTTTCAAGACCTGCTTAATATCCTGAGTTCGGTCTTTGCGGGCGATCAGCGTTACTTTGCCTTCTCGCACAATAACCAGATCTTCTAAGCCGATCGTCACAATCAGATCCTCTGGATTGCTGGCATAAAGCAGAGTATCGCTAGTATCCAAACCAACGTGTCGCGCCAGCTCTACATTGGGCTGATCAGTCTGGTGCAGCAGCCGATCGATCGCGTTCCAGTCGCCCAGGTCATCCCACTCAAAAGTGACTGGAAGCACATAAGCACGATCGGTTTTTTCCATCACAGCATAGTCAATGCTGAGCTTGGGCAGGTTGGGATAGACCGCTGAGCCTTCCTGTTCCAGCAGATTCATCATTTCGGGCGCGTGGGTTCGCAGTTCTGCCAGCATTACGCCTGCCGGAAAAATAAACATTCCGCCGTTCCAGCTATAGCGCCTGGTCGCAAGAAAAGATTCTGCTGTTGCCAAATTTGGCTTTTCGGTAAAGCGGCTCACCTTGAAGCCAGGACAGTTCTGAAATAGCCCGACTTTTTCACCCTGCTCGATGTAGCCGTATCCGGTGGAAGGATGGGTGGGGGTAATGCCGAGGGTAGCGATCGCCTGATGAGTGGTTGCCAGTTCTTCTGCGGCTGCCAGCGTTTGATAAAAAGTGTCCTGGTTACCAATCCAGTGGTCTGCCGGGAAAAAGCCGATCGTTTCCTGTTCGCCATAGCGTTTGGCAATTTCGAGCGTTGCCCAGGCAACCGCAGGAGCCGTATCGCGCCCTTCGACTTCTGCCAGCAGGTTTTCAGCGGGCAGGTCGGGCAATTGTTCCCTAACGCCGTCTGCGAGATGGGCTGCAGTGATAACCCATAATCCTTCCCAGCCGTTAGCCAGATCCAGAAGGCGATCGGCAGTGGTTTGCAGGAGACTTTTGCCGCTTCCGTCCAGGCTCAAGAACTGCTTGGGACGCGCTTTGCGGCTCAGGGGCCAGAATCGCTCTCCTTTTCCGCCAGCCAAAATTACGGGAATCATGACAGTCCGACCAACGCTTTGAGGTTTCGCCCCATCCTATCAAGGATTGCTCAACGAGGCGAATTCTCTTGCCGATCGCTTTATCGCATCTTCATCGATCGCTGATTTTCCCTCTGTAGATAGACTCAGAAATCCTGAAAGATGGCTCGGCTTGCCGCTGATGAAGGAAGGCGATCGATCTGGCTTCAGGGTATAATCTGCTCGATTAGTAATAAAAATACATAGTTCAGAATCAAAGCATCATTCAAAACGTGAATCAATCAGAACACGAAGCAACCAGAACACAAAGCAACATGCAAATTTATCTTGCCAAATTCGAGTAAGTTTCTGGAATTGAGAGCTGAGGCAGTGATTCTATTTGATTGTCTCTCTTGTATCTGTTCATCGTTCCTGAAGTGAGCGGTTTGAAATGAACAGTCTGAAATGAGTAGTTTAGCCATTCTTTAAACAGCGATTTACCAGGTGGCGTTGGAGTTAAGGGTCAAAGCAGTCGAGTGTCAAAAACCTACAGGTATCAAACTGACATGGGTGATGGAGTAAGCAAGCCGGAACAGGTATTACAGCGGACAAGCGAAGCAAACACCCTTGAGGCAAAGCCCCCAGCGGTGGACACTTTCCAGGAACACAGTCAGGCACAAGCCCGACCCACTCTCTCTGCTGAGGATGCCCAGCCGCCCGCCGAGCTGAGCCAACGATCGCCTTTTTGGCGGCACCTGAGACGGGGAGCACTTTTGGGTCTAACCGCAGTGACTTCAGCGGCGATCGGGGCAATGGCAGCGTTCACCGTTCCCCTGAGCCCGAGCGTTGCGCCTGCCCCGGAAAAAACGACAGACTCCCCCTGGAAATCAGCCTTGCGCTACCAGATCACGCAGCCAGTCAATATTCTGGTAATGGGAATTGATTTGCCGCTCGATCTACCCGACAATCGCTCCTCCAGCAATGTCTTTGCCGGGCGCAGCGATACGATGCTGCTGGTGCGAATTGATCCCGCGCAAAACACCGTCAATCTGCTCTCAATTCCTAGAGATACCCAGGCTTATATTCCGGGCGAGGGCACGGAGAAAATTAACTATGCGAATGCGCTGGGTGGTCCAGAAACGGCGGCAAAGGTGGTCAGCAGTACGCTCAACGGGGTGACGATCGATCGCTATGTGCGCGTGAGTACGGGCGCGTTTCGAGAACTGGTCGATCTGCTGGGCGGCGTTCGCGTCTTTGTGCCGGAGCGAATGGAATATAAAGATGACACTCAAAAGCTCAAGATCGATCTGCAACCGGGGTGGCAAACCCTGAACGGCAGCCAGGCAGAAGGCTTTGCCCGATTCCGTCAAGATAGCAATGGCGACATTGGGCGAGTGCAGCGACAGCAGCAGCTCATTCGTGCCCTGCGAGAACGGCTGACCAATCCCACGTTGGTCACTCGCATCCCGCAAATCGTCCAGCTTTTCCAGAAATACATCGACACCAACCTTTCGCTGGAAGAGATGATGGCACTTGCCTCAACGGGGCTGAACCTGGAGCAGGAAAATCTGCACATGGTAATGTTGCCAGGTCGCTTTAGTACGCCAGACGAGTACGCTGCAAGCTACTGGCTAATGGATGCTGCTGGACGAGACCAGGTGATGCAGGAATACTTTAACGTGGGCGCATACACGGTCACCAATCCCCAGACCGATCGCGCCGATCTGCGAATTGCCATTCAAAATGCCTCTAGTGATTCTAATCTGGGCAGCAAAGTTGCCGCCTATCTTCAGTCCAAGGGCTTTAATCAGGTTTATGTGGTCGAAGACTGGCCCGATCGCCTAGAGCAGACCCAGATTATTGCTCAGCGCGGCGACCTTCGCAGTGCCTCAGACCTGGAAACCGTGATGGGGACGGGTCAGGTAGTGGCTGCATCAACGGGTGACCTGCAATCGGATCTCACGATTCGGGTGGGCGACGATTGGGCAAAGCGATCAGGCATTTAGGAATGGTTGGGTCGCGATAGGAGCAAAAAGATATGAAAAAACTGCTGCAATGTTTACTGAGTCTGGTGCTGGTTGTAGGACTCGCTTGTCTGTGGGTGCTGCTGAACGCGACTCCGGCAATTGCCCTTACCGATACAGTGAACTACAACAACGCCAATCTCAACCAGGAGAACTTTGCCCGCGCCGATTTTCACGGTAAAGCGTTTGTCTCCGCCGAGATGCGCGCAGCGAACTTTGAGGGCGCCGACCTTTCAGACGCAATTTTAACCAAGGGGGTGCTGCTCGATGCCAACCTGCGGGAAGCTAACCTGACTGGAGCACTGCTCGATCGCGTCTTCCTGGTGGGGGCAGATTTAACCAATGCGCTGCTGATTGGCGTAACGGCAACCCGCACTAGCTTTCAGAATGTGACAGTGACCGGGGCGGATTTTACCGATGCGATTCTCGATCGCTTTGAAATCTCAGAACTCTGCAAGCGAGCAGACGGCGTGAACCCGGTGACTGGGGTTTCAACACGAGACAGTTTAGGCTGTCGTTAGGAAGGTTAGGGGTGGTTTGAGGCGTGTTCTCGGTGCTCCATCGCCCCAGAAATTTCCCAGTGCTAGGGGACTCTGAGAAGAACCATCTTTTAAGCTGAACCTTTTAGCCAGCGCATCAACGGCTCCCAGGCTAGGACATCCTCCAGAATTGATCGGTAGCCTTCGCTGT
>NZ_JACJOR010000548.1:0-11407 GCF_014695615.1 Leptolyngbya sp. FACHB-711 | reverse complement strand
GCAGAAGAGGCAAAATTGGAAACGGAAAAGCGAGAAGGAGAAAAGGTAATCCAGGGAGCGGTGTAGCCTTTATCTAGCCCTGATCAACTCAATTTCTCTGCAATGGATGTAGAAGATCTCCATGCTTGCAGAGACGGTCAATGAATATGTCTTTAGTGCTGGATAGCCCATTGTCAGCACTGGGAAGCGCCTGCGAAAAGAGAAAAGAGTCGTCTCAAGAGTTTTAGCCGATCGCCTCCCCTGAAAATGGTAAAGTTTTCGCAGGGACGCTAGAGGTATGAAGCGATGAAAGCACAGGTATTTCGCGGAGTGAATCAGCTTTGCTACGAAGAGGTTCCCATTCCTGAAATTGCGCCGGATGAAGTGCTGGTGCAGGTCAATGTGGTGGGGCTGTGTCAGTCGGATATTAAAAAGATTCGCTATCCCCTCTATGAACCGCCGCGTATTTTTGGGCATGAAACGGCAGGGACGATCGCCAAAGTGGGTTCTGAGGTGAAATCCTGGGCGGTCGGTCAGCGGGTGGTGGTGCTGCATCACATTCCCTGTATGCACTGCGCCTATTGTCTGAACGAAAATTTCTCGATGTGCGATGTGTATAAGAACATTTCCACCACGGCTGGCTTTGCACCAAGTGGCGGCGGCTTTGCGGACTATGTGAAAGTGCCGGGGCATATTGTGCGAAATGGTGGACTGATTCAAATCCCGGACAATATTACGTTTGAGCAAGCCAGCTTTGTGGAGCCGACGAATTGCTGCCTGAAAGCCGTCAAAAAAGCGCAAATTCAGCCGGGGCAAACAGTGCTGATCACCGGAGCAGGTCCGATCGGCTTAATGTTTATCATGCTGGTGAATTATTTTGGGGCAAAGGCAATCGCCACCGATCTCATTCCTTCTCGTATTGAGAAAGCTCTAAATGTGGGAGCAACGGCGGCATTCGATGCGCGTGATCCAGACCTGCCCGCCCAGATTCAGGGAATAACCAATGGCATGGGCGTAGACGTGAGTTTGCTGGCGGTTCCGAGCGAAAAAGCCTTTTTCCAGGCGCTTGACTGTACTCGCAAAGGCGGCAAGATTCTCTTTTTTGCAGAATTCCCTGATGAGCTGGAAATCCCGATTAATCCAAATATTTTGTATCGACGCGAGATTGACCTGATGGGCAGCTATAGCTCCTCTTATCGAGTGCAGGCGTTGGCAGCAGATATTGTGTTTAGCCAGCGAATTGATGTGGATGCGCTGGTGAGCGATCGATTCTCGCTCAAGGATTTGTCAGCAGCGGTCGAGAAAGCCGTCTCTCCTACCCCGGAAACCCTGAAGATTTTGATCTACCCGGAAGCAGAATTGGCGAAGAAATAACCGCAAAGAGAAAACAGCTCTGCTGGTAAACTACTGAAGAACAAAGCCGAGGAGATTGCTGTGGCTCTAAGCGAATTTGCCTTACTTGTAGGGGCGGTACTGTCGAGCGTGATCGGTCAGTTTTTGCTGAAAGCAGGTGCCTTAAAGCTGGGCAAAGTGAGTGCAGAAAACGCAATGAGTCATGTTTTGGGAATTGTCACGATTCCTGAGCTGGTCGGTGGCTTAGTGGTTTACGCCCTGGGGGCGATCGCCTACATTTTGCTGCTGACGCGGGTGAATTTGAGTATCGCGGGCCCGGCAATTGCGTTGAGCTATGTGTTTGCAGTCATTATGGGCTATTTTGTGTTTCGTGAAACAATCCCGATCGCCCGTGTGATTGGCGTAGGGCTGATTGTCTGCGGAGTGATTTTGGTGATTTGGCAGAAGCCGCAGGGGTGAAACTCTTATCCTGACGATTTGACTAAAGGCTTGCTCGGATCAGCAAAAGATGCTGTAAAATTTAATGCCTCATCAATTCGTTTGTACTGTTGCAGGAGCAAACTTTGACGCACTTGAAACCGCCGCAAGCCCCGTTGCAGCCTCCTACGCTTCGTCCTTACCAGAACCAGCTGATTAAAGATCTCTATGTAAAGTTGGGGCAGGGACATCGACGGATTGCCATTATTGCCGGAACTGGGGCAGGCAAAACGGTGATTGGCGGCAAAATCTGTGCAGATACGGTCGCTCGCGGGCTGCGACTAATGTTTCTGGTGCACTTGGATGTGCTAGTGGGGCAGACCTACGAGAAGATGCAGGCGTTTGGGCTGCGTTGCGGGTTTATCAAAGCCGGATGGAAAGAAGACCCGGAGGCTCCTATTCAAATCGCTAGCATTCAAACGATGGAGAAGCGATCGTGGTGGCGCGATTGGAAAGCCAACGTCGTGTTTTTTGACGAAGGACACACCACGGTATTTAGCCAAATTGGGCAAGAGATAATTTACCAGACTCACCCGAAAGCCGTGCATCTCGCCATGACTGCAACCCCCTACCGTATTGGGCGAGAGCAGTTGGGCGATCACATGGAAACTTTTGTAGCATCGCCCGTGCCGTCAACGCTTCAGCAAATGGGCTATCTGGCTCCGATGCAGTATTACGGGGTTGCTCCCGATAGCCAAATTAATCTCGATGGCGTAAAAACGATCGCCGGCGACTACGATGAGCGCGATTTGAAGAATGCCTGCGATCGTCCTGAACTCGTTCAAAGAATTGTTGAAGAATGGCAGCGGCTCACACCGGGGAAACGCACAATTGCCTTTTGTGTGGATGTGGAACACGCTCGCCACGTTGCTGAAGCGTTTAAAGCCTCTGGCATTGCTGCTGCTGTGGTGGATGGCAGTACCCCAATCCGAGAACGGCGGCGGCTCTACCGGGCATTGGGCGAAGGAAAACTGCTTGTTTTGACCTCCTGTAATGTGATCAGTATCGGGTTTGATGAACCGAGCGTTGAAGTAGGGCTGTTGCTGCGTCCGACTCAATCGCGTGCGCTCCACTATCAGCAGGTAGGGCGGGTTTTGCGAGTTTCGCCTAAGACAGGCAAAACTGACGGAATTATTCTTGATCAGGCAAATAATCTCAAGCGGCTCGGATTTCCAGAAGACATCAAGGCATATTCCCTACCGACTCAAAAAGAGCCAGGAACCCATGAACCGCAGCCGACCAAGCAATGCCCCGACTGCAACCGCCTGATGTGGGGCTTTGTCATGACCTGTCCCGGATGTGGCCATCGGTGGGAGACCGAAGCCCAGGTTCACATCGAGGAACTGGTCGAAGTTCACAGCGAGGAAGTGTTGCGGCAGGCAGAACTGCGACAGCAAATTGCGTTTTTTCGGCAGCAGCGTCAGAAGGCTTATCGGGAAGGAGCGGCTCCTAACTGGGCAAAGCACGTTTTTTATCGAGAATACGGTTATCTACCAGAACCACACTGGTGTCTCGGCTCAATTTTTGGCATTAACCCCACTCCACAAGAGATGACCGCTTACCGAAACTATCTGGCCCGCATTCAGCAGCAGCAGGGAAAGCCGATCGCCTGGGTGTTTGACGAATTTCAGCAGGAGTTTGGTGACCAGAGCGAACCCGAACTGTTGTGGCGGTAATTCATTTAAAGTTCAATTAGAATTCAAAGTTCGAGATGGGTAATTCGGAATTGCGAACGCTGGAACTGACGATCGGGGCATGGCAAGCAGGGGGTTGGGGTTGATGCAAGGCTCAGGGAAGGTCGGTCTTTTTGCCTGAATCACGCATTAATCTTAATGAAGTTTTGAGACAAGTTTGGAGACAGGCCTATTCGCCTGATCAAGACTCTGGATCAAGGCCAGGAAACCTTTAATTACCCTCAGTTTTGCAATGCCAAATCCCAAATCCCCAGGGACGAATTACCGATCGCACTCTTTCCTTCAGACACCCAAACTGGATACAATACTGCGATAGCAGAATCACCGATCGTCATCCCCAATAATTACCCGATAACTATGAGTGTAGTAACCAAAGTTATTCTCAACGCTGATGAAGAACTCCGTTACCCCAGCAGCGGTGAACTTAACAGTATTCAAGACTTTTTACAAACTGGCGAACAGCGTGTTCGGATTGCTGGCGTTTTAGCAGAAAACGAAAAGCGAATCGTCCAGGAAGCCAGTAAGCAACTCTGGAAGAAACGCCCTGACTTTATCGCTCCTGGCGGCAATGCCTACGGTGACAAGCAGCGTGCCCTCTGTCTGCGCGACTATGGCTGGTATTTGCGCCTGATTACCTACGGAGTCTTGGCAGGCGACAAAGAGCCGATCGAAAAAATTGGTTTAATCGGTGTGCGTGAAATGTACAACTCCCTAGGTGTTCCGGTTCCGGGCATGGCGGAGTCAATTCGCTGCCTGAAGAATGCATCGCTGTCCTTGCTGAGCCAGGAAGATGGCGTAGCCGCAGCTCCCTATTTCGACTACATCATTCAATCCATGTCTTAATTGCCCGCAGCAAATTCAATTCTTCAGTTTAATTATTTTGTGAAAGGGGAGGTGTAATGCCTGCCCTTTTTTTTGAATGCTGGAAATTCAGATGCTGGAAATTTAGATCAAGCAGGAAATCAGCAGGACATTAGCGGACTTCTGGATTGGTGTAAGGGGCAGTATTCGGGTCGATCATCGGCTCTGGACGCGGATCGGTGTAAGGTTCAGTGTTAGGGTCAACCCTCGGTTCAGAGTTGGGGTCGGTGTAGGGGTCAAGATTGGGGTCAATCACCGGAGCCGGATTGGGATTGGTGTAGGGAGAAGTATTTGGATCGATCGCCGGATCAAGGTTCGGAGAGTAAGTCATTTAATTTTTTCCTTTTATGATTTGTCTGTTTGCTCTGATTCTAGATTTGAGCAGTCATCACTTGATTCTGTAAGAAGGAATAGGTATTTCGTTTTTCTTCTTTTTTCCTCCTTCAGGTGGAAGAGATTACTAAAGTACATCGCTCTCCTACAAACGGATATTTCCTGCCTGACGAATGCAGCTCTGATTCATGCAGCCTTGATTGATGCCGCAGGTCTCCTGAAGCTCATGCGCTACGTTACAAAGGCACGTTTAATGCCAGCTTGAGAAGCTAGGATAGATTTTGGCAATCTTTCACTTCACCCTATGTCGATCGTTGTTGCTGCCTTTTATAAATTCGTCAAGCTGCCCGACTATGCTGAGTTTCGATCGCCTTTGCTCGAACTTTGCCTGGCTCAGGGAATTCGCGGCACAATTCTATTGGCAGCCGAAGGAATCAATGGAACGATCGCGGGAACGCGCCAGGGAATTGATGCGGTATTAACAGGTTTACGGTCGGACGATCGCTTTGCCGATTTAGAACAGAAAGAATCGATCGCAGATGAGATGCCGTTCGATCGGCTCAAAGTGCGGCTGAAGCGGGAAATTGTAACGCTAGGAATTCCCGAAGTTGACCCAACTGAGCAGGTGGGAAGGTATGTGGAACCGCAGGACTGGAACGAATTGATTACCAATCCAGAAGTGACGCTGGTGGATACGCGCAATCAGTACGAAGTTGATATCGGCACATTTCAGGGCGCGAAAAACCCTGAGACGGCAACGTTTCGGCAGTTTCCGCAGTACGTTGAGCAGCAGCTTGACCCTGCCCAGCACAAGAAAGTCGCCCTGTTTTGCACGGGGGGAATTCGCTGTGAAAAAGCAACTGCCTACCTGCTGGCACAAGGTTTTGAGGAAGTGTATCACCTGAAGGGCGGCATCCTGAAATACCTGGAAGAAGTGCCCCCAGAGAAGAGCCTGTGGCAGGGCGAATGTTTTGTGTTTGATCAGCGAGTGGCAGTGCAGCAGGGTTTGGAACCGGGAACCCATGAGATGTGTTTGAGCTGCGGTCATCCGATTTCAGAAGCTGACAAAGCCTCTGCTGATTATGAAGCGGGGATTTCTTGCCCGTACTGTATCGATCGCCTCACCCCCGAAAAACGGGCTCGCCAACGGGCAAAACGCCAACAGCGTTAAGTCATCTCACCGAATCAGGAAGGGAAAGAACGTCCGAATTGTGCGGCGCAACCTCAGCAGATTCACCACCCGACGCACCTCCGGCGAAACCGTTGCCAAATTTTCTCGTGCGGCTTCTTCTCTGGCTTGCAGCTCGGCGTATTCCCTTGCCGTCAAGGGCTTTCCGTCCACAGGCGATCGCGCTTCGGTGATCACTTCAGTTCGCAGTACTTCTTCGGGCTGGTCTTCGGGGGGCGGGAGTGCCAGGGCAGGTTGAGCGACAATTGTGCTGGTGAGCAGGAAGGTAGGGAGAAGTTTTAGGAGAGACATGGTGAGGGAATGAAGGGATGAGGAGGTTAGAGTTTCAGCCAGGACTCGATCGCTTCAGTAGATTGGACGCGGTGCATTCCGGCATTGGCAAAGCGTTGGTAGGTAGCATCGGCGGCGTCAGTGAAGTCTATGACATTAGGAACGACGACTGGAGACGAGCAATCTTCAAGCAGATAGACTTTTTGCGCGAGCGCAGGATCAATTGCTTCAATTTCGCTGAGCAAGTCTTCGATCGTCCAGGCGACGCAATGGCTTTTTGCTTGTCCTGCCACAATAAGGGCATCGTAGCGCAGCAGTTTTTGCAGAAAGGCATGGTTGGTTTCGCCGATAGCCTCTTGCTCATGATCATGGGTGACTTCCGGCTTCAGTACCGAGTAATTTTCGGTCAGGGGATGGTTGCCTTTGAGTTCAAAGTAGGTTTGGCTGTCTCGCGCCATCGCGTGAAAAAAACAGGCTTCTTCGACAGCAGAAACGATCGCGTGTCCGATTCCACCCAGCATTGAGTGATAGGGCCAGATAGTCAGCAGGTATTTTTCGTTCTGCTGAAGCTGACGGACATAGTGCAACGCGTAGTTTTGCAAACGATTGAGATTTCCTCCAGCAATGTAATTCAGAATTGCTGGATTAACTTTCCAGACGCCTGTTTCGACATCGCTGAGTGAGATCATGGTCATCGCGGCAGGATGCTCCCCTGCATCATTGATCCAGAATACAGGATGAAAAATCTGCGTTGCCATGTGAGTGTCCATCGTGACAGCAATCTCGCTGATGGCTGCCAGATTGCGATAGATAAATTCACATAGGCGGATGTTGTCTTCTACTGCGCCCAAACCCGATCGCCCACCGACAAATAGTTCAAATTCGGGAATGCAAAAGGTATTCTGCACATCGATCAGCAGCAGCCCCACACGATGACGATCGGACCCGGCAGGCGGAATTCCATGCTGTTTTACCCAGGTTTTTGCCTCAGTTGCCCGCGCTTGATAGGGAACTCGCCAGACTCCATCCACATGACGGCGATCGAAATGGGGAGGGAGGGGGAGTTGGGTTAGCAGGTTCATTCGGTAAACTCCGGGAGTGGCGGGGTTTTATTTATTGTAGGGGTTGGGGCGATTGTAGGGGGTGGGGTGATGGGTGGCTGAGTTGGTGGATAGATGAGTTGGTGGGTGGATGAGAGAAAAGAGGAAAAGTTGAGAAATACAGAAAGTGATGCGATCGTCCCAAGATGCGGTAGAACATAAGTATTTATATTTAAGCAGCAGAATCAGGTTCACAATGCTTAAGTAAGTGGGAGTTAGCGCAGAATCATGATCAAAATGATCAAGAAGGTGCTGGGGGGATTGGCGATCGGGGTGATGGTGCTGGGGGGAACGATGCTTCCGGCAATCTCGCAGACTTGTACGGCAAACTGTCGGGCGAGGCAGATTCAGTTTGTGCCGGGGCAGCGAATTCGCTTGCAAATGGTGAATCAAACTGCCAGCTTGGTTCTGGTGGAGCAGGTTTTTAGAACAAGTCCTGTGCCAATTTTGCCGGGGCAGGAGCTTGAGCTTGACCCCAACTTTGGCACCGAACCAAATATCTCCGTTGTGTTCTGGGATGAAACTTCGTTACCACTTAGCGCGATCCTGTTTCGCCCAACCCCAAATACCCTTAGAATCGAAATTCGTCCGGGGGGTCGTCCTCCAGGCGATCGATCGATTTACATCGAAAATGACGGCAAAGTTTCGATTTTGTAGTTTCAATCGTCGTTCCTCACTACAGCCGAGCAATCATTCCTGTGCCTTCTTCCCGTTCCTCTCGCTATCCGATTCAACGCTGGCAAATTGCAGAAGCCCAGCCCGATCGTGCATCCCGGCTTGGGCAGTCGCTCCAGCTTTCGCCGCTGGTGGCACAAATTCTAATCAATCGCGGTGTTGCTACGCCTGAAGCAGCGCGTGAGTTTCTAGAGCCAGAGCAGCAGTTTTTGCCTTCGCCGCTGGACGATTTTCCCGATTTGACGATCGCGATCGAGATTTTGCTCAATGCGATTTCTGGCAAACAGTTTATTGCGATTTGTGGCGACTATGACGCAGACGGCATGACCAGTACGGCTCTGCTAATGCGGGCACTGCGCTACCTGGGAGCGGTGGTAGACTACGCGATTCCCAGCCGTATGCAGGAAGGCTACGGGATTAATCGCCGCATCATCGAGGAGTTTCACCAGGAAGGGGTGAGCGTGATTCTCACGGTGGACAACGGCATTACTGCTCATGAGCCGATCGCCCTGGCGCGGGAATTGGGCTTAGCAGTGATTGTGACCGATCATCACGATATTCCGCCGACGCTGCCCGATGCGAATGCAATTTTGAATCCGAAACTAATTCGGGAAGATTCGCCGTATCGAGGGGTGGCTGGCGTTGGGGTTGCTTATATTCTGGCGATTTGTCTGGCGCAATGTCTGCAAAAAACGCAGGATCTCACCACGCCGCTGTTGGAACTGTTTACGCTGGGGACGATCGCGGATCTGGCTCCCCTGACGGGAGTGAATCGTCGCTGGGTGAAACGGGGGCTAAGGCTACTGCCGACTTCGCGCAATCCGGGCATTGAGGCGCTTGTTCAGGTCGCAGGTTTGAGCAACGAAAAGGCACTGAAGCCAGAGGCGATCGGTTTTCGCCTGGGTCCAAGGATCAATGCGATCGGGCGGTTGGCTGACCCGCAAATCGTGATCGAGCTGCTGACAACCGAGGAAGACGGACGGGCGTTAGAGCTGGCGATGAAATGTGAGCAGGTGAATCAGCTTCGGCAAAAGCTGTGTGAATTGATCGAGCAGGAAGCGATCGCCTGGTGTGAGCAGACTCGATTTCAGCCGCAAAAGGAGCGGGTTTTGGTGATTGTGCAGCCGAACTGGCATCATGGCGTGATTGGCATTGTCGCGTCGCGGCTGGTAGAGCGGTACGGTGTGCCCGTGTTTATTGGAACTTATGAAGAGGAATCGGAACAGCAGATTCGCGGTTCGGCGCGGAGCATTCCTGAATTTAATGTGTTTGAGGCGTTGCAGTTTTGCGGCGATATTCTCGAAAAGTTTGGCGGGCACCGGGCGGCAGGCGGATTTTCGCTCAAGGCAGCTCACCTGGAAGAAATGCGATCGCGACTGCGCCTATTTGCCCACAATCAGCTTCAACCGCAGCACCTCAAGCCCCTGGTGACGATCGACGTGCAGGCAAACTTCCGCGACCTGAGTCATCACCTCTACGAACAGCTTGATGCTCTGCACCCCTGTGGCATTGAAAACCCCGATCCGGTTTTCTGGACACCCAATGTGCGCGTGATTGAGCAGCAGACGATCGGACGCGATAAAAATCACCTGAAAATGACGCTAGCAGAGGCAGATGATCCGACAATGGGCATTCGAGCCCTGGCTTGGCGATGGGGAGAATTCTACCCGCTTCCAGATCGGGTGGATATTGCTTATCGTTTGCGGTTGAATGATTGGAATGGCGTTCAGTCGATCGAGCTAGAGCTGGTCGGTGTTCGTCCCGTAGAAATGAAGACTGATCCCTTATCGCTGGGTTTAGCCGATGCCTTTGCCCCGAGCGAAACAAAGCTCGATTTATCAGAAAAATCAGAAATACCTGTAGAGGTCGGTTCATCTCAGAAAGCAGGCGTTAAAGCGAACGGTAAACTGAAATCGATCGCGTTATCTGTTAATTCGTTATTGGATCAACCTGTAAACGATTGCGTGAATAAAACTTCTAACACATCAGATAATCAATCTTCTACCCGAAAGGCTGATCAAACCGTTCATCAAAAATACGATTCGGCGAATGACCTGGCAGACGCTTCATTTATTCCGTTTGATTATAATCATCGCCAGTACGTTTGCTGTATTAAGCAATCTCTAACAGGAACAGGACGCGAACTTAAAATTCGCAATGCTGAAGAACAACTGCTCACGATCGACCCCGATCGACAGCAGGGGTGGATGGGCGACAGTCAGGCAACGGGGCAGGCGATTGATTTGGCTCAGGCGTTTTACTTTAACCTGATGCGATCGGCTCTTTGCGCGGTCGAGCTTGCCGAGAAAGACCAGTTGCTTCAGGAAAAGGATCGGCAAATTACTCTGCTGACACAGCAAGTCGAATCGCTGAAGCAAAAGCTAAGTCAGGTTTCTGCGCTATCGCCTGCCGTTTCCGCTCCGGTGATCCGTGTCTCTCCGAGTTCGACTGCTCTCAAGCAGCCTGTCCCAAATTCTGAAGGTCAAATCGCGGCTTTGGCGACGGTGCTCTCTGCTGGAGCGCAGCGCGAAATTATTTCCATCGATCCGGCAGAAGCCTATCAAGCAGACCTGCTTTCAACCAATGCAAAATCGATCGATTTCTCTGCATCCGGGCTACGCCTGTCTGAACTGCTCGAACGCGAAATCGTGCAGCCTTTTTTCGATCGACTTCAGCAATCTTTCCTCGGTCGAAATGGCAGAACTCCGCTCGCATCGATCGTACCCCCTGTAAGCCCCGCAATTCATCACCTGCCTCCCTTTCTAGCGAACGAATGGTCTGTGCTGCGCGAAGAGATTTTGTGTTCTCCTGAATATCCTCAGGAATACTGGTACGACGATGTAATCTCTGATGAAGTGAACGAAGCCGATCGCCAGACAATTCACGCTTTCCTGGCAGAATGGCAAACCCCGATCGCTTTTTGGCTGCTGCATCCCCAAGCCGCTTCGATTCTGAGTCAGATCGATCAGCTTCAAATCATTGCTTTAGATGCTGATGCTTGCCTGTATTCCTGGCAATTTGATTTATTGCGATCGTTTATTTTAGGGGGTGGTTAGCCTAAATGTCTCAGTCTTTGTCCGGGCAGGGACGAGCAGGCAGAATGGGACTGTAGCGGCGAAACTCCGAGAGGTATTGCTCCAGGACAACAAATTGCGGCAGATTCAAGCTGTAGTAGATCCAGCGTCCTTCCTGGCGCGATCGCACTAAGCTTGCATCCTTCAGGGTCTTGAGATGAAACGACAGCTTCGATTGAGCCACATCCAGCAACTCACAGAGGTCACAAACGCAAAGCTCATTCTCCCGCAGCAGCTCCACGATTTTGAGGCGCAATGGTTCTGAGAGTGCATGAAAGCCAGCCACAACCAGTTCAGAAGGAGAAGAGACTGCCTTAACCATTCGGATTCACCGTATCTTATGAAGCTTTATTGATATAGCCTCTATCCTAAAGCATTCATCTTCGTGCTGACAGCTAAGAC
>NZ_JACJOR010000547.1:0-17861 GCF_014695615.1 Leptolyngbya sp. FACHB-711 | reverse complement strand
TCCTGTACAACGGTGGGACTGAATCCGGCTCGCTGACACAGGCTGATGATTTGGTCATACAAGCCGGGAGCCAGCGATCGCGGAAACAGAATAAATGGCTCGGCAGCGATCGCCTTGAGCGAAATTATCGGCTCCTGGGCAAACAGATGGCGATCGGGCAGTGCCAGCACCAGAGGTTCCTGAAAAATAGTTTGCACCTGTAACAGCAGATCGTCGATCGGCGGACGCACCAAGCCCACATCTAATCGACGATCGCTGAGCCACTGAAGCTGGTGATCGGTCGTCAGTTCATGCAGTTCTAGCTTCACTTCAGGAAAAGCCGCCCGAAACGATCGCAGAATCGGCGGCAGCACGTTATACGCCGCAGAACTGACAAACCCGATGACGAGTTGCCCCTGTTCGCCCCGGCTAACCTGCCGTCCAGTCTGGATTGCCTGCTCAAGCTGATAAAGCAGCCGGCGACTTTCCTGCAAAAAAACGGCTCCGGCTTCGGTCAGGGCGACCGATCGCTTTGTGCGGTGAAACAGCTGAAAACCCAGCTCATTTTCTAACTGCCGAATTTGCTGACTCAACGGTGGCTGGGCAATATGCAACCGCTCGGCGGCACGACCAAAGTGCAGTTCCTCAGCAACCGCGACAAAGTAGCGTAAATGGCGAAATTCGATCGGCACAGATCCTAAACGCCCAACGCTTTCTGAATCTGACGCTGCATTTGTTCGCTTTCGGTAGAAGGCTCCAGACAGCTCAAGCCTTTGCAGACCATTGCCATTACACCGGGGGGCAAGTGTGAGTCGAGGCGAAGGGCGATCGTTGGCAAGTACTGCTGAGCAAGGTTTGCGATTTCGTCAGGCGTGGTTCGGATCAACGTCGGATAGCGGAACCAGTCCAGCCCACTCACTAAGCTAGGGCAGGCTTGCGGAATTTGCTCAATCACAGTGCTAAAAGCTTGCAGCGTTTGCTCGGCGCGATCGAAGCATTGCAAATCTTCCGTGAGCAGAAACAGCCGGATCAGGTTCATCGCGGCGATTCCATTTGCAGAAGGTGTGGCATTGTCACCGTAGCTGCGTTCCTGCACAACCAGATCGCTCACTGCATCGGTGTTGTAGTAGCCACCCTGCTCTCGACTCCAGAGAAATTCTTCAAACTCACACTGCACTTCCTGGGCGCGAGCGAGCCATTGTTGACCGTCCTGTCCCAGACTCAAGCTTGCCTGATGCAGATCAAGCAAAGCTTTGATGAGTAGCGCGTAGTCTTCCGATTGAGCAATGACGCTGACCTGCCCGTCATAGTTGAGCCGATGTAGACGGTGATCCTGCCACTGGTAATTCAAGATGAACTGTGCCGCCCTGACTGCCAGATCGAAATACGCCCCGTTTTGCAAGACTGCAGCCGATCGTGCCAGTCCCGAAATCATCAGACTATTCCAGGCGACGATCATCTTGGTATCGGTCACCGCCGGAATACGTCCTTTCCAGGGCAAAGTTCTTGCTTGCTGATTGTTCTGTGCTGGGGGAAATGTGGTGGTGTCCAGAGCAGAGGCTCCATAGCGCACGGTAAATAGTTTTTCTAGCGCGGCGACTGCGGTCGAAGCAAGTTCACCGCTCCTCGATCGCTGCAAAACGTTCTTGCCTTCAAAGTTGCCAGCCGGATTGACGCTAAATTCGGCTTCCAGAATGGTCAATTCTTCGGGCGTGAGAATCTGCTCTAGTTCTGGATAGCTCCAGACATAAAACGCGCCTTCTTCTGGTTCACGATCGTCTGGACGAGGAAAACTATCCGCATCCTGCGCCGCATAAAAGTACCCTTCAGGAGCCGTCATCTCGCGCTGAAGCCACTGGACGGTACCGTCGATCGATCGGGCAAAGGCAGGTTCCTGAATTCCGATCGCCCACAGCTCCGCCAGATACTCAATGATCTGCCCGTTGTCATAAAGCATTTTCTCAAAGTGAGGCACTGTCCAGGTCGGATCAACCGTATAGCGATGAAACCCACCCGCCACATGGTCATAAATGCCACCCAATGCCAGATCCATGCCGCGCTGCTGGCAAACGGTCAGCCGATTCAAATCCGGGTCATTGTGCTGAAACCGAACACTGTGCAGGGCAGTCATCGCGTGAGGAATCATGGGAAATTTTGGCCCTCCTCCCTTCGCGGCTAGTACCGTCAGACTGACCCGTAGCCCTTCCTGCAAGCGTTCTTCAGAGAGTTCGCCATTTCCCTCGATCGTCGCGCCCTGCTTCAACCGTTCCCGCAGCTCGTCCGTCACTGCCTGAAGCTTGACTGCCTCGGTGTCGTAAAAATTTCGGAGTGCCTGAATGACCTGCAAAAAGCTCGGTCGCCCGTACTTCGCCTCTGGCGGAAAGTAAGTTCCCCCATAAAAAGGCAGGAGATCGTGCGGCGACAGAAACACATTCAGGGGCCAGCCGCCTTGTCCCGTCATGAGCTGGAGTGCCTGCATATAAATGCTGTCAATGTCCGGGCGTTCTTCGCGATCGACCTTAATTGCCACATAGTTCGCGTTTAGATAATCGGCAACGATCGGATCAGAAAACGCTTCGCCCTCCATCACCGTACACCAGTGGCAGCTAGAGTAGCCGATCGACAAAAAAATCGGCTTGTTCTCCTGTTTTGCTTTCTCTAATGCCTCATCGCACCACGACCACCAGTCGATCGGGTTATCGGCATGTTTGCGGAGATAAAGGCTCTGAGTCTGAGCGAGGCGATTGGTCATAACAGCAGCCGGAACGCTTCACTGTTGAGTCTAGCGTTTTAGCTTGATTTACGAAGGGCTGATGACAAAGGGCTGCTTGCCTCAGTCATTTCCTATAGAGTTGCCTGCTGCGCCGCTTGCTCCGCAGTTTCCCGCAGGGGTAATCGAATATATCCCGCAGCCACACTCTCCGCCACAATTGCTTCGACCCACTCCCACAAATCAGGCGTGCCCTGCTTAACCGGTTCCATCCGCTTCCAGACCTGATCGATCGAAACGCCGTGTTTCTTCCAGGTTCCGCCTGCCGTTTTGTAGTTGTGCAAGAGGGGCTGAATGCGATCGAGTGCAGCCGCAAATTGAGCCGTTGCCGTTTCCCGCGCTTCAAACTCTTCCCATAAAAGACGCAGCTCGGCTTCCAGATCCGGCGGCAATAAGCCAAAAATGCGATCGGCGGCACGCTGTTCTCGATCGGCTTTGTCCAGATTGCCCTGCACGTCGTAGCAAAAGGTATCGCCTGCATCAATTTCAACCAGATCGTGAATCAGCAGCATTTGAATCGCGCGGCTCATGTCTGTTCCCGCAGGGGCGTACTCTGCCAGCACGATCGCCATGATTGCCAGATGCCAGGAATGCTCTGCGCTGTTTTCCTGCCGTGATGCATCGACCAGCAGGGTTTGCCGCAGGATGTGCTTAAGGCGATCAATTTCCAGGATGAATTGAATTTGTTGGGTGAGTCGTTGCTGCACGGTGGGAGGTGGAGGGAGGTGGGCTGACGCTTTATTTTAGTGTGAATGGGGGTGGGAGATGAGGGGGTGAGCGTCTTGATCGCGTTTAGATTGAATCAGTGGGTATGTAGGGGGTTTGATTAGAATGGGAGCAGGCACTTTTTCACCACACGATTGCCCCTATGTCTCTTCCCAAATCTCTGCTGGTCGGTTTAACTTCTAACGACTTTCGCCATCCGCTCGATCGTGAGGCAACTCAGGCACTCAAGCAGATTCCGGGGATGGATTTAGTTGTGCGATCGGTGCTTGGACCTGTGGCAGAACGATTCTTCTATTTAGAAAATATTGCGTCTAGCATTTTGGTGAGCGATCAGCAGTTGCCTCATTTACATCAGCTGCTGCTGGAAGCCTGCAAAATTCTTGACCTGGAACCGCCTCAGCTTTATGTGCGGCAGCATCCGGTTCCCAATGCCTACACTTTTGCAATGCGAGGCAAACAGCCGTTTATTGTGCTGCATACATCGCTGATTGATATGCTCACATCTGAAGAAACCCAGGCAGTGATCGCTCACGAATTGGGGCATCTCAAGTGCGAACACAGTGTTTATATGACCCTAGTGAATGTGCTGGTGCTGGCTGCCGGACAGGTTCCCTCCTGGGGTGCGGTGCTGGCACAGAGTTTGCAGACTCAGTTAATGGAATGGGTGCGCTGTGCAGAATTTACCTGTGATCGCGCTGCGTTGCTGGTTGCTCAAGAGCCGCGTGTGGTTGCCTCGGTGCTCATGAAACTAAGTGGCGGTTCGCCTACGCTTGCCTCTCAGCTCAATCTGGATGCATTTTTAGCACAGGCGCGATCGTATGACACCATGACCACCGATGATGTGGGCAAGCTGCTGCGCCAGATGCAAACCACGCCGCTAAGCCATCCCCTCCCGGTACTTAGAGCTAGAGAAGTCGATCGTTGGGCAAGCAGCCAGGAATACGCAGGGATTCTCCAGAAGCGATCGATGCGCTATAATGATGAGGCTGAAAAGGGCGGATGGCGAAACTGGTAGACGCACCACACTCAAAATGTGGCGAGGTAACCCCTCATGGGAGTTCGATTCTCCCTCTGCCCATAGACTTAAGTAAATTACTAAAATTAAATTAGTAAAGAAGTGAATTAGTAAAGCTGAATTACTCAAGCAAGATTAAATTCGAGGAGGGTTCGGATCATGGCTCAACGGTTGAAGCGATGGGAATCTCCCCGCAAGCAGGGCAGAAACGATAAAGGAAAAGGCGGCAGTGCCCGACAGCGACAGCTCCGCAAACAAACTCAAATGCTGCGGAAGAAACTGAAGGACGGCAACCCATCTAATCAAAATTCAAACCGATCGGGGGAAGGGACACTATCTCTTCCCTCTTTTTTTATTCAATTCCCTCTCTTTCAATCCACTTTGTTCACTCCACGCCCAACACACTTACCAGCAATGCCTTTTGAGCATGCAGCCGATTTTCTGCCTCGTCCCAGACCCGCGATTGGTTGCCTTCGATCACGCCGTTTGTAATCTCCTCGCCGCGATGTGCCGGAAGACAGTGCAGCACGATCGCCTTTGAGTCGGCTTTATTCATCAGGTCTTCATTCACCTGGTAGGGCATAAAAACGGGAATGCGGCTGTCTGCCAGATCTTCCTGTCCCATACTCGCCCAAACATCGGTGTAAACAATTTGTGCGCCCTGAACGGCGGCTTGCGCGTCCTGAGTGAGGGTCACTTCGGTTCGATCGCCTGCGATCGCTTTTGCCTGCTCCAGAACTCCGGCGTTTGGTTCAAAGCCAGCAGGAGCAGCAACCCGAACGTTCATACCGCTTAAGGCACAGCCCAACATCAGGGAGTTTGCCATGTTGTTGCCATCGCCGACATAGGCAAGCGTTAAACCGTCGAGCTGTCCAAATTCTTCTTTGATGGTCTGCAAGTCGGCTAACACCTGACAGGGATGCTCCAGATCGGTGAGAGCATTAATCACGGGAATTTTGGCATAGCGGGCAAAGGTTTCAAGCTCCTGCTGCTCGTAGGTGCGAATCGCCAGCACATCCAGATAGCGATCGAGCACTCGCGCTGTATCTTCCACGGGTTCTCCCCGGCTCACCTGGGTGACGTTGACGTTGAGATCCAGTACTTGCCCGCCGATTTGATACATTGCCGCCGAGAAGCTAACTCTGGTGCGTGTCGAAGCTTTGGTAAACAGCAGACCCAGAATCTTTTCGCAGCGCGGGTTGAGCTTCTTTGCTTTCAAGTCGATCGCCAGATCCAGCAAATCCCGCAGTTCTGCCACACTTAAATCCGCCATGCTTAGCAGATCCCGCCCATATAATGTCGCTACGCTCATTTCTGAAGCTTGATAGTAGGGGTTTCTTGAATTCCGGAAACTAAAACCCTACCAGATTTTCTGCGATCGTGCAGTGTTCAATTCAACTCCTGAGCAATTCTCGTTCTGTCACCAAGAACTTTTTCCTTCTACCGCCTAGGGGCTTGACTCAGCAGACTGAATTCGAGCATCAGCAAAGAGGGAGCCGTTCTTATCCTACTCGCCTGAATAAATCTCCAAAAGAAATCGGATTACAAGTGTTGGCACAGCAGTTGGTAGGCTCAGGCTTTGTCCGTTTACTCAAGTAACTTACTTAAGTAACGACTGAAATTTGAAGTACTTTGCCATACCTTCAAGCTAGCAAACCGCTTTGTTACCTCTCAACTCGACTTAAGCTTCAAAAATTGTTTGCGTACAATGCGCTTACTTATTCACTCGATCGTCTTTTTTCGGGAAACTTCACCATTCCTGTACAGTTCTCCTCACTGTCTCCGGGTTGAGGTGCAAGACATAATCAAAACATGAGGATTAAACGTTTCAATTACCCCACACAAGATAGAGCGATGTTAGTGAGATATTGGAATCCTTGGCGCGAAATGGAAACGCTCCGCCGTCAAATGGATCGAGTGTTTGATGAGATTGCAGTACCGAGCGAATACAGCTGGGCTCCGGCGATCGAACTACATGATAGCGGTGAAACATTTACGCTGAAAGCTCAACTTCCCGGCATGGATGTGAAAGATATCAACGTTGAAGTGAGCCGTGAAGCAGTTGCTCTCTCCGGTGAGTATCGCAGTGAGCAGCAGGGCGAAACCAACGGCATTATGAAGTCCGAGTTTCGCTACGGTAAATTCCGCCGCATTGTGCCGCTTCCGGTTACTGTGCAGAACGATCAGGTTCAAGCCGAATACAAAGATGGCATCTTGACCCTGACGCTGCCCAAAGTCGTCGAAGTTCGCAACAAAGTGGTGAAGCTGAATCTGACAGACTTGGCTCAGCCTACGATCGAGCCGACGACCGAACCCGCGACAGCAGCCGTCACCGGATCGAATGAGGCACAGGCTACCGAAGCCAACAGCTAAGAGCTTAAGCGGTTTTGAGCCGCCTCTGGAGTAAGCGACACGCAAATTAGACAAATTAGATTTGAGTTAAACAGATAGCGCAATAAGCAGGAGGTCGATCGCCTCTTGCTTTTTTGTATTTTTGTATTGGTACACCATTTTTGTATTGGTACACCAATGGTTTAATAAACCAATTTTTATCTATCTTCAATGCATCAATTTTCTGCATCAAATCATAATTTCTGCATCAAATCCTAAAGCTAAAGCTGATATTACTCCTGCTAAACCTGCCTTGACATTCATATTTACTGCACTCACCTGCACTCACCGTTCTTCAACCAACTTTATTGAAATCATTTACAGCGTTTATTTCTGCGTTCGACTTAGAAACGCAACGTTTGTAATCAAAAATTCGCAAAATCGATCGCCTACCTTCGGCTGAATAAGCAAACACAATGGTGAAAGCAATTCGATTGCTTTAGCAGTAGAGAGATTGACGGACGCAATGGGCGATGTTAGTATGGATGCACTTCAAATTAATCTCGAACAGTCAGCTTAATTCAGTCTCACCCTAACCAAAGAAGACTGAAGCGGAGGAACCAATATTGGGGCGTATCGCAAGAAGGACACCTCTCAGTCCTAGCCCGTCAGCTAACTCCGTCGGCATTGAGGGGAGACTGAAGCTTTTGGCAATTTGTCTTTGGATAACCGTCTTTGGGCAACCGTGCTAAAGCTCGTCAGTATCCTTGACTGTTGGACAGTGGTTCCGTTGTTCTGTCCACCTTCAACCCTGAGGAGTTCAGGATGGTTGTACAATTTGTGGGTTCGATCGCCGTTGCCGGACAAGCAGCCTGGAGGCGTGTGCAGCCAGTCGTGCTGCAAGAAACTGTGCTGCTGCCTGCGTTGGGATTTGCAGGTCTGATTTTGCTGTGGTGGATAATTGCCCTGTTTAACAGCGACCTGATGCCCACCCCGCCAGAGGCACTTCAGGCAAACATGGACTATTTGCTGCATCCGTTTTATCGTCGTGGTCCTGGCGATTTGGGAATTGGTTGGCTGTTGATGGCAAGTTTGCGGCGCGTTTTGATTGGCTTTAGCCTAGGCGCACTGGTTGCAATTCCCGCCGGATTTCTGATTGGGATGTCGCGTCAGGCAATGCTGGCACTCAATCCGATTATTCAAATCCTGAAGCCCGTTTCGCCTCTGGCCTGGCTGCCGATCGCCTTGGCAATTTTTAACCTGGCAGACCCTTCTGCGATTTTCGTCATCTTCATTACGTCGCTCTGGTCAACGATTATTAACACTGCACTTGGCGTATCCAGCGTCTCCAAAGATTATCTGGATGTGGCGAGAGTCCTGGAAATGCCTCAGTGGAGACGAGTTATCAAAATTATTCTGCCTGCCAGTCTGCCCTATATCTTCACCGGGCTGCGCATTAGCCTGGGCATTGCATGGCTGGTGATCGTCGCAGTCGAGATGCTGACCGGAGGTGTAGGCATTGGCTTCTTTGTCTGGGATGAGTGGAGCCGCTTGAACCTTAGCTCGGTCTTCCTGGCGGTGGTTGTAATTGGGCTAACCGGGCTGATTCTGGACTTTATCGTGGTCAAAATTCAGCAGTTTGTCACTCGTCGTCGTTTTCGATCGCAGTCGGCAGCCTAATCAAGTGGGGGAATCCGGGGGTGAGGGGTAAGTGAGCAGGGGATAAAATCTCTCGATCGCCCTTGCGTCAGAGCTTCCTAATCTACTTCATCAGCTTTGCGTCAATCATTTCCACAGTCTCTCTACTGTCTGTTGAATCAGGTTGAGCAGCAAGACGCTCCCCATTTATAGAACGAACCGCAAAACCCGCTCCTCACCTCCCCATTCTCTCATCCCTCCGACTTTCCATCCTTTATCCACTCCCCACTCCCCAAACCAATATGAACCACGATCGTCTCAATCGACGTGACTTCTTAAAAGGATTCGGAGCTTCGGTCGCTGCAACGACGCTGGCTTCCTGTGCGGTAAGTGCGAATAGGGCGCCGCAAGGACTGCCGCAAATGGCGGCTGAAGTAGAACCGATCATCGATCCCCAAACGCTGGAAAAACCGAATTTAACGATTGGCTATGTACCTGTCAATGACTGCGCTCCCTTTGCGATTGCCTGGGAAAAAGGCTTCTTTCGCAAATATGGCTTGAACGTGAAGCTTAGCCGCGAAGCAAGCTGGGCAACCTCACGAGATGGCGTAATTTTTGGTCGGCTGGATGCGTCACCCGTGGTTTCAGGAGCCGTGACCAATGCCCGAATTGGCGCAGAAGGTGCGCGCCATGCCCCGATGTGTGCCGCAATGACCATCCACCGCCATGGCAATGCAATGACCATGAATCGTGCCATGTGGGAATCGGGGATTCGCCCCTGGCATGAGTACAAGGGTGATTTGGAGGCATTCGGGCGGGATTTCCGTCGCTATTTTGAAGGTCTGCCCTCGGATCAGCGAATTTGGGCAGTGGTTCTCAGTTCGGCGATTTATGAATATTTCATTCGCTATGTCTCGGCTGCCGCAGGCGTTGATCCGTTGAGCGAATTTCGCGTGATTATTGTGCCGCCGCCCCAAATGGTAACGAATATGCGAATTGGTGCAATGCAGGCATACATGGTGGCAGAACCCTGGAACACTCGCGCAATTCGGGGGAATGAAGGAATTGGCTTCACCTTTGCTCAAGGAAAGGAAGTCTGGCGCGGACATCCTGATCGCCTGCTAGCAGTGATGGAGCCTTTTATTAATGAAAATCCCAAGACGTATCGATCGCTGGTGAAAGCCATGATCGAAGCCTGTCAGTATTGCAGCAAGCCGGAGAATCGCGCCGAAGTTGCAAAGATTATCACCGGGCGATCGTTCACCGGAGCCAGACCGAAAACCTGCAAAACCCCGCCCCTGATCACGCCGGACAATCTGCCTTCACTGCCCGAATGTGCAACCAAGTTTACGGGTCCAGGCATTATTGGCGAATATAACTATGGCGGTTTTGATAGCAAAGACCGGACGATCGCTGCCGCCGATACCACCATTTTTTACGACTTCCCAACCGACCTCGCCGAACCCGCCAACGCCCATTCCACCTTCTTGTGGCGATCGCAAAGTCTCTGGCTGATGACGCAAGCCGCCCGCTGGGGACAGATTCCCGAAATTCCGGCAAACGCAGACGAGCTGACGAAAAAAGCCTGGCGATCGGACCTCTACCGCGACATCGCTGCCGAAATGGGCATTAACTGCCCCAGCGAAGACTACAAAGTAGAACCCGCTACTGTCTTTATCGACCAGAAAGGATTCGATCCCAGCGACCCGGTCGGCTACTTGAAAAGCTTTGAAATTCGAGCCGATCGCCCCAAACCCTTCTATTTATCCTAGCTGACCCCTCACCCCTTACTCACCCCCTCACACCCGGAGAACCTCATGATCAAACCGCTTACCTTCCCCGCCACCGATCGCCTGCGTGACCCAGCCGAGTTTCTTAGGATTGAGAATGTAACCAAAGCTTATCCTGCCGCCGGAGGTGGCCAGACCGTGATTCTGGATGGCATCAATCTGACGATCGGCGCAGATGAATACATCTCAGTCATCGGGCATTCGGGCTGCGGCAAATCGACCCTGCTGAAGATTGTGGCAGGTCTAGAACAGGCAACGTCTGGTTCTGTTTGGCTCGAAGGGCGCGAAGTGCGTAAACCCGGAGCGGAGCGCATGATGGTATTTCAGCAATACTCGCTGCTGCCCTGGCTCACGGTGCGAGAAAACGTTCGGCTGGCAGTGGATGAAGTGTTGAGGAACCTCTCTTCAGCAGAAAAGCGGGAAATTGTCAACGAACATCTGGCAATGGTGAATCTGACCCCTGCGGCAGAAAAATATCCTGATGAGCTTTCGGGCGGCATGAAACAGCGAGTGGGGATTGCTCGCGCTTTAGCGATTCGTCCCAAGGTGCTGCTGATGGATGAACCCTTTGGCGCGCTCGATGCGCTGACACGGGGCAAGCTCCAGCGGCAAGTCCTGGATATCTGGGAAAACCACCGTCAGGCGGTCATGATGATTACTCACGATGTGGATGAGGCGTTGTATATGTCCGATCGAATTATCTTAATGACGAATGGACCTGCTGCCCAAATTGGCGAAATTTTGGAAGTTCCCTTTGCCCATCCGCGCCAGCCGAAGGAGCTGCGAGAACTGCCTGAATACTACGAACTGCGGAACCACGCGCTCAACTTCCTCGATCGTCATTTCGGACACGATGACCAACTTTAATCTTTGTTAAATTAAGCCCGTTCTATTCCTAAAGAGGACTGTGTAGGGCAAATAGGAAGCTTTACACTGCAATTGATCCCTCTAATGTTTCTGTTGATTCCTGTCTGTTTTTCATTGATCCCAAAGCTTGTTTCCCTTAGGAAACTGTAAAGCGATCGCTTAAATTTCACGCTGACCCGTCTGCCGCTTTTAGCTTCCATTTCCTCACTTGCTCCTCCAACACCGACTATGAGAATTCAACCGATGCTGCTGCGCCTGCAAAGCGCGCTTGGACAAGACAACCTCAGTGAGCAAATGCTTTTGTATCCGGGTGTCGCGCCGACGCAGAATTCTTTTGCTGAGATGTCAAGCAGTTCCGCCAAGGGAGCAATTGACGCTACTGAGGCAACTTCGGAATCGATCGACGAAACGACCAATATTGTCATCAGCTACAATGGTTCTCCGAATAGCCAAACTGCTCTCGATTTTGCCTTCTGGATTGCTCATCAAACGAAACTCGCGACCAACAAATCTGTTACCGTTCACGTCGTCTATGTGCTGGATAGCTGCAACTCGCTCCAGTTAACTTGCGCTGCCGCTCCTGATCTGAACGGACTCCGATCGCAGTCTCTTCAAAAAGCGCAGGTTGGCGGTCTCCCCTCGATTCAGAAGCAAACTGCAACGGCAGTTCAATCCAAACCCCAATCGCAGGCAGCAGCCGTCTATCAACCCAGAACGATTCAAACCCAGTCAGCCCGATCGCTAACCGATTCCCTTGAGACTGCCGATCGCATCCTGTGGCAGGCTCGCTGTCTAGCTGATGAATGGCGTGGTTCTCTAGAGGCACATTTGCGCTTTGGGGCAGTGGCGATCGAGCTGCGTCAGGTAGTGGAGGCTGTAAAGGCAGATGTGCTGATGGTAGGCTGTACGACCGGAGAACATTCCCTGATCCAGCAGTTGCTCACCCCAGCGTTTCCCTGCCCGATCCTGGGCATTCCGCACGAGCTAGAAAAGCAGTAGGAAATTAGCGGGGCGTTGCTCAATCGAAGGATAAATGGTTGAGTTGAACATGGCTGGGCAGCCCCCTAAATCTCCCAATTTTGGAGGGCTTTGAGCGTGTAAAGGTCATACACAGAATCCTTGCCGCGACCTACGAACGAAGCCTAAAGAAATCGCTGCTGGTGCGGGCGAGTTGCCTGATCGATGCGATCAATTTCTTCTTGCGTGAGGCTCCAGCCCAGTGCGCCTGCATTCTGTTGGGCCTGGCTCCCATTCTTTGCACCTGGAATTGGGACAACGTTACCCTGAGCAATCAGCCAGTTCAGCGAAACTTGGGCGGGAGTGCGATCGTATTTTTCGCCGATTTGCTTTAGCAACATTATCACCGGAGCCAATTTTTCCACGCCACCTCTGCTGAAGCGAGGGTCTAGCTTGCGCGCGCCCGTCGGGTCTTGATAATTTTCAGGAGTGTATTTTCCGGTAAGCAAACCCTGCGCTAATGGGCTGTAAGCCAGAATCATGATGCCCAGCTCTTTTGCTGCTGCCATAACGCCATTGTGCTCGATCTGACGCGCCAGCAGCGAATACTGCATTTGATTCACCGCCAAAGGAACACCGCGCTTTGCCAGTAGCTCGTGCGCCTGTCGCATCTGATCCGCCGAATAGTTGCTCACGCCGATCGCCTTAATTCTGCCGCGTTTTACTTCGTCAGCCAGTGCCTCCATCAAGGTGGGCTGTCCCATGAAAAAGTCAAAGGGCTGGTGAACTTGATACAGCTCTACGGTGTCACGCTGGAGCCGCTTCAAACTTGCAGTCAGCGCATCAGCAACAGCACTTTTTCCAAACCGCCAGGGCAGCGGGAAGTACTTCGTTGCAATGTAGACAGGCTGATTGGTTTGCTGCATAAACTGTCCCAGCAGCGTTTCTGACTTGCCCAATCCGTAGATTTCTGCGGTATCAAAAAAATTAACGCCTGACTCTAGAGCGGTCTTGAATGCCTGCTCGACTGAACTTGCATCGTAATCTTTGCCATAAGTCCAAAACAGGTTGTCGCCCCATTGCCAGGTGCCGATTCCCAGAGGCTTGATTGTCAAACCGCTAGAGCCGATCGAGAGGATATCCATTGTTTGCTTTATAAAACTTTACAATTACTTCATAGTGTAGCCCAGATACTCAGGATCAGGCGTAAGCCGATCGAGATAACTGCATCAACCGTCAGCAGCAGAAATCAGTATCAGGAGCCACTCTTAGGAGTCAGGCGACTTCTCTTTTAACTGCTTCAGTATCAGGTAGCGATCGATAATGGCGCGGGTTGCTTCTGACATTCGCACTTGGTCGCCAAGCTGATAAAACCGCAGTTCGCGAATCTCGTGGGTTGGCTGCGGCGTTCCCTGCGCTTCAACGAGAAATACTTTGTGCTCATCGCGCACCCAGCCCGACTTACGCCAGCGAATGTGTCCGGTGTAGCTAAAGAGATACTGCATTGAAATTGTTTTGAGGGTTGTTTCTTCTTGCAGTTCCCGAATCGTTGCCGCCTTGCGCGATTCTCCTTTTTCGGCAGCTCCTCCAGGTAATAAAAATCGTCCGCTCTTGCCCGCCACGAGCAGCACACCCTGAGGCGTATCAACGAGCGCAGTACCTCTACGCCGCTTACGGACGGCTTTTTTTAGCAGTTTTGAAGGGGTGGTTTGCACAAACTAATTAATGAGAGGGTGAAGGGTCAAAAGATAGTTTTGGGTGAAGAAGCAAAGATACCAATGGTTTGAAAACTTGATTGAAAATGCGAATCGCTTCATTCACAATTCATTCAGTGCGTGATTTGATTAACTCACTGAAACCCCTCCAATTTTTTGATTTGCTCCACTCTTCTTTTATAATAACGAACCCTATCCGAAGGCTGGTTTGGATCTTGCCTCAGTCTGTCCTGAGAAACGGCAAATTCTAGAAAAAACACTAGTCGTCGGGTAGTCGCTGCTCGAGGTTCTGCTTGTTACGCTACCCAAAGTGACCGATCGTCGAATCGGTATGCAGCAATACAGCTTAAACTTAAAGCTGCAACGCAGTATCAACGGGCGATCGCCTGAACGGAGAGCGGTTTTGAGCGAACAGCTTTTAGCTCATCTTAGTATCCGTGTTCAGAATTATGCGATTACGCTTTGGGGAACTGCGAAGCGATTGAAATTGCATCAAATAATACTAAAACTCAGCTTGAAACTCTCAGCCCCCGATTACGTCAAGGACAGGAAAACTTAAACATCAGCTATGCAAACTGGCTATTTCGGAATTGTGATTTTAATGGTGGTTTCCCCCGTTCCACCTGAAGTGTTTATGCCGCTTGCAGGCTTTATGGCAGCGCAGGGAAAACTGCATTTTGTTTATGTTGTCTTGTCCGGGGTCGTGGGCTTTTTGCTAAGCATTTTCCCCTGGTACATTGGCGGTCGCATTTTGGGAAAGCAAGGCTGGCGAAAGCTGATCGATCGACAGCCGAAATGGCTCACGGTTTCTCCGGCAAAGCTGCAAAAAGCAAATCGCTGGTTCCGTCGCTACGGGGGGCAGGCGTTGCTCATTTCCCTGCTGCTGCCCGGACTTCGCAATATCATGGCAGTCCCTGCTGGGATTAGCGGAATGTCTACGCTAAAGTTTCTGCTGTATACGAGCTGCGGCGCGGTAAGCTGGCTATCGCTGTTGACCTACACCGGGTATGTGCTGGGCGACCGATACGAGCTAATCAACACTTACTTCAGCTCAACCACTACCCTCTTTTTGATGAGTGTGGGAGCCATTGCACTCTGCATTTTGGGCGTTCGCTTTTTCCTGCGACGGAAAGCGACCCTGTAGTTCCCACTTCACGATCGTTAAGCAACGGACAAGATTTGTGATTTCAAATTGATTATGAAGTGATTGCAGGCTAACGATTTTGGTGATAACTCGGTGAACGAGACGGAGCCAGATCAGTATCAAAGGTTTTATCCAGCAGATCAATTAGTTTGATAATTGCGATCGATGTAATAACTCCCAGCACCAACCCGCCAATTAGCAAACGCAGAACCATTTTTTTGGCTTGCGCGATCGACTCTTCTGCACTAATTCGACCTTTGAGTTGCAAAACCTTTTCTTCCGGCGGTAAGGGTTCGGGCGGAATCGGCTGATTGGGATGCGCCATAATGAGAGTTCTGTGAAACTGTCGCTGCACTGATTTTTACACTACGATCGAGCAAGTTTTTAGTTTGTCATTCGTCATTTCCCACTCGTGTTTATAAATTAGTGTTTACGAATTGATGAATAACATTTCCCTTGTTTCTGGTTAAATCGTGTCCTGCTCCTGGGGAGCGCAAATTCATTAATTTGTCTTCTCCATAAGGTGTATTAGGGAGTACGCGTAGCTCATCGATTGGGAGGCTCAGGGTTAATGCGTTACGCTGTATCAAACGATCCTACAGAGTCAACCGATCCTACAGAATGCGCTCCTGAGCAGCGTAGCAATTAGCATCAATCGATCGTAATCCGCAGTTTAATCTTGCAGCGAAATCTTCATCATCTACCGCATGGCAATTACAGCATGACAATGCAGCGCCCAATTAAGCCCACCAAAGTTAAGCCCACCAAAGCCGATATCCAGGCTGCCTACAATTCCACCGTATCCGATATTATTGACCATCATTTGAGCGTTCTGTTTTGCGGCATCAATCCCAGCCTTTACAGTGCTGTGGTGGGGCATCACTTTGCGCGTCCTGGCAATCGCTTCTGGAAAACGCTGCATCAGGCAGGTTTTACCGATCGCCTCTTTTCCCCAGATGAAGATCGGGATTTGCTGAAACTGGGCTACGGCATTACCAACTTGGTCGATCGTGCAACGGCACGGGCAGATGAAGTCGCAGCCGCAGAATTTGTCGCAGCGCAGCAGGCTCTAGCCGAAAAGCTGCACACCTACCGTCCGCGCTGTCTAGCGGTGTTGGGTGTGAGTGCCTATCGCTTAGCCTTTCAGCAGCCCAAGGCAAAAATGGGGCAGCAGCCTGAACACTGGCACGGGGCGATGGTCTGGATTTTGCCGAATCCAAGTGGCTTAAACGCCCACTATCAGCTTCAGGACTTAGCCGAGGCTTATCGATCGCTGCGGCTGGCAATCTCCTCCCAATGCCTCAACAACTCCGCCACCGACCAGGCTTGAGCGATCGCCCCACGTGGCAAATGCGGCGGGTCGCCGTCAAACACTTCAGAAATAAACCCCAAGCCTGCCTGCTGCTGAAAATGTTGCCATAACGGTTCTGGATCAAACGGAACAGCTTGACCCGGATAAAATCGCTGCCAGCCGCGCACAAACGCCCCAATGAGCCAGCTCCAGACCGTTCCCTGATGGTATGCCCGATCGCGCTGCCAGATGCCACCTTCGTATTTGCCTTCATAGCGGGGGTCTGCGGGGTCGAGCGATCGTAAGCCGTAGGGGGTCAAAAGCCGGTCGCAGGCGGTTTGCATCACGGCTTGCCCGATCGCTGCATGAAAAGCGCAATGGCTGAGGGAAAGGGCGATCACTGCATTCGGGCGGATACTGGAATCGGGATAGTCGTCCGGCGAGATGCCATCAAATAGATAATTCTGCGCCGGATTCCAGAACTTTTGCAGCGATGCTTTCACTTGCTCTGCCTGTTGGCTGTAGCGGCGTGCCTGGTTTGCCAGCGTTCCCTGATCCAGATCAGACGCCGAATCGAACTTCTGAAGCTGCTCTGCCCATTTTGATGCCCAGCACAGCGCGGAATACCACAGAGCATTCACTTCGATCGGCTTACCCCGTCTTGGCGTCACAGGCTGATCGGCAACCAAAGCATCCATCCAGGTCAGGGCAATATTGGGCGCATCCCACGTCACCAGATTGTCTGAGGCATCGATGCGAATGTTGTGCAGCGTTCCTACCGTCAGTCCCTTATAAATCTTGCCGACCGTAGGGTACTGCTCTATTAGAAATGCCCAATCCTGCGTTGCTTCCAGATATTGCCCCAAGGCTTCAATCCACCACAGCCCCACATCCATATTGGTGTAGGACAGTGCATCCTCGTCAGCAAACCGATTGGGAATCAAACCTCGATCGCAGTAGTCGCTGCAAGTCCGCAGCAAATCCTTTGCTAATTCATAGCGTTGAGTCGTAAGTGCAATTCCTGGCAGGGCAATCAGCGTATCGCGCCCCCATTCGTTAAACCAGGGGTAGCCCGCGATCAGGGTAGGACGATTTTTGACTGCTTGATATACGATGAAGCGATCGCTCGCCTGAAGGAGCTGTGGCGGCACGGTTCGCTTTTGATTGTGCGATTGATGCTGCGATTGATTGTGCAATCGATTCTTGGATAGTGCAAATACGGTCTTTAATCGCTCCTTCTCGGCGGCAATGGTTTGATCAAACGTGGTTTCATCTAGCGTTGCTCGTCCCTGATAGCGATCGAAGTCTCGCACTCTTGCCTCGATCGTCACGGATGCTCCAGATTGAAGCGGAACCGTCAGCACTCCAGGACTGTAGAGATCTTCCTGATCGGCAAGTCCTCGTTTCGTTTCTTCTGGATAGCGATAGCCCCAGTACCACATTCCGTCAGCCTGATAAGTGCCCGTTGTCCAGGAAAGCTGCCAGGAAATTCCGGTTCGGGTCGGCGTTTTGGCTTGCAGCAAGAGCCGACTCGACTCGACAAGTTGAGCAAACTCCAGCTCAGGCTGCTGTTGCTGCTGATAGTGCAGCCCCCGATCGGCAATCAAGGGACGCAGGGAAAGCAGGGCAGGCTGATTG
>NZ_JACJOR010000546.1:0-6745 GCF_014695615.1 Leptolyngbya sp. FACHB-711 | reverse complement strand
GAAGGCTGGCACAACAATCACCACACCTATCAGTACTCGGCTCGTCACGGACTGAAGTGGTGGGAAATTGATGTCACTTGGTGGATGGTCTGCGTTTTGAAATCTCTGGGATTAGCGAAGAAAATTAAGCTGGCTGAAAATCCGTAGCATTAGATTGATTTGAAATTCTGTTAAAAACTTTTCTCTCGCCCGTATCGTCGGGCTTTTTTTATGGCGATCGGTACAGATGACAAAAGTAGCCGATCATGGTTTAAATGATCATGCGGAATCCGGGCTGGAACTGATGAAGCTACCCGACTGTCAATCGAATTATCAGGACCTTTGAAAGAGAATCATCAGTTTAGAGAGAAAATAAATATTCTGTTGATCCTGCTGTAAATGGCGATCCTGCTGTAAATGATTGCTGTTGCTCTCAGTTTGCCCGACTACACGAAGAGGAATGTTCATCAGGCTATGGCTAAACGATTTTTAATTCTTATGGCTGGAGCGGCTGCCGCGATCGTCGCTGTCACGGGCTGCACCCAATCTGCCCCCACTGCTTCTGCCCCAGAGCAGCCGCAAACCGAAAATACCGCAACGGCAAATGCGCCCGCCGCAGAGAGCGAGTTCCGTGTGGTTGAAAACCCAACCCTTCCCGCACCGGGAGCCGACCCCCTGACCATGGTGGTTTCACTGCGTCCAGGCGCACCAGAACCGATCGGGTCAGAGCAAATTCGCCTCACCTATCCCTCACAAGACAAGGCGATCGTCACCGTCACCCAGTCTGGATTGCCCGATGATTCTGTCCGGGCAAAACGCACGCGCTATGAGCTAACCCCGGCCGAGGACGGCGCAAACGGCGAGAAACTCTGGAAGATTACGCAAGTCACTGAGCAAAACCGCTGCCAGCCCGGACGCGGAGCTGAAGACTGGACAGGCGATTTGTGTAATTAATTAGCGTCCTGAATCGGGCGTGATGAATCGGCTCCTAGCCCATTCCATTTCCCTGCACAATATGCTTCACCGTCGTTAGGGTTTCAAGACTGATCAGCCCACGACGGTGTCCTTTTTGGTTCGACATCCCCAGCACGATCGGGCTACCCCGCTTCGGGATGCGATAAAACCGGGGAGAGGCGTTGATATAGCTCATGGCACTGGTAATGCCCATCGCAAACTGGCGGCTCTCCTGGTAAGACTCAGTGGCAAGACAGTCGGCATGGCCGCTGCTGTGAGCATTCATCCAGGCGATCGCCGTCTCTAGCCCGTCTACCACCTTGAAGGCGATCGTGCTGTTGAGATAGGCCTGATTCCACTCAGATTCTTTTGCCTCTGCGGTAAAGATTTCGGGAAATTCGGCAATAAGTTCGGCATCCCCGCGCAGCTCAAAGCCTTTTTCCTTCAGGCTGTTCCAAAGCATCATTAAAGATGTGGTGCTGTGCTGCCGATACACCAGCACTTTTTCGATCGCATTGACCGCATCCGGCTCGCTCTGATGGCTATCTAAAATCATCCAGCGCGTTACTTCTAAATTTCCAGACGGCGACCAGTACAGGTAGCAGTTTCCGATCGCCGTTTTCAGCACCGGACAAGTTGCCTGCCGAATTACCTGCTGTACCAGGCTCGAACGTCCGTAGGGAATCACCAGATTCACGTAGCGATCGAGCGTCACCAGTTCTCGAATGTTATCTCCCTGGTCTGAGGGTAAATGCTGTAGCGCATCCACTGGCAGACCGGAATCCTCGATCGCCAACCGCAGCGTCTCGCCGATCACCTGATTGGAGTGGCTTGCCTCCGTGCCGCCCCGTAGAATTAAACTGTTTCCCGTTCTGATGCAGAGCCCGGCGGCGATCGCGCCCAGCTCAGGAAATGCCTCATACACCAGCGCAATCACGCCCAGCGGCATGAGCTGATAATAAGTCTGGCACTGATCGACTTGAAACGAGGGAATGTTGAGCACCTGCTGGGTGGGATCAGAAATCTCTGCAAGTCGCTGTAGGATTGATCCCGTAGTTTGCAGCCGCTCTGGGGTAAGCTTGAGCCAGTCCAGAATCAGTTCCGGCACTGCCATCTCACGGCTGATCTCCAGATCCAGCGTGTTTGCTTCCAGGATATCGTCCTGCCGCTCCAGGAGGGCTTCTGCCATAATTTGCAGGGCACGGCTGCGATCGATGCCTCTTGACCCGGCAAGCTGAAGAGAAGCCGCATAAGCCTGATGGGCAGCGGAGGTGAGATCCGGAGAAGCGTTCAAAGAAGTTCCTGCCTAACGTCTACAAGCTAGCCACAGCATCAAGACTAACATCATCGACAGCAACAGCGCAGCAATGACGCGAAACGCAACGCTAGCACTAATCGGAAACTGAAGGACAGTCAGCAGCAGCAAAAATACCAGCCCAAAGATCATCAGCAGCGTGATGGGGAAATAGCCTCTGCTTAAGCTGGAGTGGGCGACATTCCACTGATGCCCTGTCCATCGCCAAGCTCGCTTATACGGATAAGTGGTCGAAAGCTGCTCAATCACCTGACCATTATCCTGCACTACGAAGATTTGCTGACAGCGTGTGCAGCCAAAGGCTTCGGTCAACGTAATGGGCGTGAGACGACCCCGACGACGACAAGGACAGGGATAGTCTGCGGTAGTGTCAATCTTGTGAGCTTTTTGGGGTTGCACAGTCAGCTTAGGTGAATGTTGCTTACTAAAAACGGACAATAAGCGCGAATCAGAACGCTAGGAGGCAGCCTGAAGAAAGAATTACCCCGCTTACCGCTTAGGGGGACTGCTTCGCTGCACTACCCCGACTTGTAGTTTCCTCAGCGAAGCTGCTCCCCGTTTAGAGGATTCGATTTCGCTTTGTCCAATGTTAACACTCTCAATCTAGCTCAAACTCCGTAGACGCTCACGATTATTAACGGTCTTTTTAACTCATCAAGGGGTCGAGCAAGGCAAAGCACAAATGACCAAGCATGAATTGTTTTACCGACCGTTTGCGACCAGCCCTAGCAGGCGGGCGCGAGCATGGCTCAAACTCTCGATCGCCTTTGCAGCCGCGACTTTGTCCGTTTTATGCAGGCGCACGACCAGAAGCAGACTGTCAGCGTGGACAGAGAGCTGAAGCGCATCTGCCAGCCCATTTACAGGGGGAGCGTCGTAGATCACCAGATCGAAGGTGTCTTTTAGCTTGTTTGCTAGGGCATGCATTCTGGGCGATGAAAAAACCTGAATGGGATCAAGCGTTGTCTCCCCGCTCGGCAGAATGTAGAGGGAGCTGTCCGGAAGCGGCTGCTGAATCACGTCTTTCAGAACTAGATTTGAGGAGAAAAGCTCCCCTAAGCCTCTTGTTTCCGAGAGCTGGAGCCGGGTTTGAAGCTGGGATCGTCTTAAATCAGTATCCACCAGCAAGACCCGTTGCCCCATTGATGCTGCAGTTTGGGCAAGATACCACGCTATCGTCGATTTGCCGTCTCCAGCCTGAGCAGAAGTAATGACGATCGTTTGCATCGACTGCCCAGAGCTAGACTGCATCATTTGCAGATTGGTTTGCAGCAGTTTAAAGGATTCCTCAAATTCAAACACATCGTAGTCGTCCGGCTGAGGCATAAACGGCAGGCTGCTGCTGAGGCTCTTGCGGATTGCCCTAAGCTGGGTTTTGATCTTTCGCAAAAAGTTCTTTCGACGCCGCGATCGGACGCTGTATTCCACACCCAACAGATCAGACTGCAGCGGAATTACTGCCAAAACGGGCAGCTTAAACTTGCGGCTGAGGGCGTCTGCGGTGTGGAATGTCTTGTCCATTTTCTCCACCAGGAAAGCAGTAGCCACACCGAGCGCAAGGCTAGCAGCAACCCCAATGAGTAAACTGCGAGTCGTATCGGGACCGCGACTGGCAGCAAGCTGTGGCGGTGGCTCCACAAGCTGCCAGGGAATTTCTTTTTGTGCCGCTTCTACCTGGAGGTTTTCCCGCGTGGCTAAAAACCGATTCAAGCTTTCGGTAGCAATCTGGAGTTCGCGCTGCAAGTCGGTATACTGGCGAGAAAGCCCGGGAATTTGCTGAAACTCCTGGTCGAGCGTGTTTTGAGTTTCAGCGATCGCCTGCTGCTGGACTTGCAGAATTTGAATTCGATTACTAATTTCTGCTGCCTTGCCGCCGATCGCTTGACGTGCCTCACTGCCGAGTAGCCCCAACACATTTGCCTGTTTTTCGCGCAGTACTCGAATGGTGAGACTATCATCCTGAAAGCGCGTTCGCTCCAGCGCAATTTGGGTCTCTAACTCTCGGAGTTGACCGACAAGCTGCTGGTATCCTGGAGAACTATTAAGTGTAGCGATTGCCCCTGTTTCTTCCTGCAGTCTAGCAAGTTCAGCCTCTGCCTGCTGTAGCTGTTGATCGAGTTCAAGCTGCTGCTGGGCAAGCTGTTCAGATTGGGCAATAACCTGCCCCGCCTTGCCATCAGGGTCAAAAAATTGGTTGTTTTGTCGAAATGCTTGCAGTCTGAGTTGAAGCTCATCAACCCGTTCCTGAGCAGAGTTGAGCTGATTCTGCACAAATTGCAGCCCCTGCCGCAGGTTAGTTTGCCGCTCGTTCAGGCTGTATGACAGATAGTCTTTAGAAAGTTGCTCCAGCACTGCCGGAACTTCTGCCGGGTTCATGCTTTGATATTGCACCTGAATGATCTTAGTGCCCCGGAGCTGGCTGATTGATAGTCCTTGCACCAAATTGTTATAGGTCAAATTGGGATACAGAGGACGCAGCTTTTCAATGCTTCGATCGAGTAAACCGGGACTTTGCAGCACTTGAATTTGGGTATCGTAGTCCAGCTCAGAAGATGGATTGTTATTGTTGTTGCTGCCATCCGCTAGTTGAGCATTAACGTTGTTAACTGGTTCAACAAGGAGCCGGAACTGACCCACATATTCTGACTGCTGCTGCAGCGCGGTACTCACGAAATAAGTCATGCTAATTAGCCCAACTCCGGCAATGATCCACCATCGCCGCTGCACCATTTCCCAGAAATTGATCGCATCCTCAGAAGTGCTTTGCCCCTGGGGGACGGTCGTGCCTCGAATCAGTGCATTTTTAGGCACACTGCCATTCTTTTCGATCGCGATCGGTTTCGGTTCAGCGTCTCTCATGGTAAATGTCATCCTTAATCTATAGGGCACTCGGGACACTCAGCCGAGGGAAAGCGGTAAGGCAGGGGAAAATCGAAGTGAGGAATATGGGTGAGGATGAAGGCTGGTTTACTGCAACCCTTGGAAGACATAAAACAGCGGTCGTTAAACGAGCTGTTCAACCTAGAAAAGACCAAATACAGGCAGAATACGGAAGACTGGCTCCAGGATACTTGTAGCAGTATCAGAGAAGCTTGCAAGCCCGTTGCGGCGGACGCGAATCACATCGTTATTAAAGAGAATCGGATTCGTTTCAGGATCAACGGGGCGATCCCAATCCACCTGGATGTCGCGCTGGGTTATCGTCCCATTTGGATTAATGCGGATAAGCTGAACGGTGCGGCGTGACCGTCTGTTAAACCCTCCGGCAGCCAGAAGTGCCTGGTTCAGAGTCGTGTTTGCCGGAACCTCCACTGATCCAGCACTCGATGCTTCCCCGACAATATTGACGCGAATGCTGGTAGGCGAAACGTTGGAACTCGTCAGCCGTGTCATTTCCTCTGGAGTCATCGCTTCTGCTTTGGCAACCGTAATTCGATCGCCAGGCTGCAAGATCAAATCCTGACTCAGATCGCCCGCCGTTACGAGTTGCCAGAGGTCGAGCGTTGTGGTTTGCACAGTGCCGTTGCGTGCCGATCGCTGTACCTCGATCTTGCGTAAGTCTGCTTCCGGCGTGACACCGCCTGCTGCCTGGATTGCCTGCGTTAATGTGGCACGGTTTCCTGCTGCACTCTCTAATTTATATGCACCTGGACGACCGATTTCCCCAATCAGGGCAATATTGATTGACTGGGCTTCATTGGATGCCAGGTTAGATGCGGCAAGTTGCTCTGTTTCTGCGGCGTTCATGCCGTCAGTTGGCGCGATTACGATCGTATCGCCATCGCGCAGCGTCACGTTTTGGCTCAGGTCGCCCTGTTCTAGCAACGCCCATAGATTGACTGAAATCGTTTCGAGACCGCCATTTGGCCCAGCTCGCCGCACCTGCACCCGCCGCAAATTAGCAAGCTGAGTCGCGCCTCCCGCCGTTTGAATTGCCTGCGCTACGCTGGGCAGCTGAGCATCAGTGGATGCAATTACATAGTAGCCAGGCTGTCTCACTTCCCCAGCAACCCCAACTCGCAGAGGACGAGACTGCGCTAAACTCACTGTGACCCGGATATTTCGCAGTTCGCGACCGTATACTGCGGCGATTGTTTGCTCTGCCTCACTCAGCGTCAATCCTGCCACTGATACATTGCCCACCGCAGGCAAATTTACCGTTCCATCAACCAGGACACGCTGTGGACCGCTATATTCCGGCACATTAAACAAATCCACCTGGATCTGATCGCCCGGACCCAGACGATAAGTTTGGTCGACTGCCTCAGCAGGCAGTGGATTAGTTATGGTTTGAGGCGTACGAGCCGGCAGCGGTGTTGAAGCTGTGAATTCCGTTGAGCTTGATTGAGTTGAAGAAACTGGTTTTGTTGCGGGAACAACAGAGATAGCAGGCGGAGCAACTGCGGCTGAGGCAAGTTCTGAAGGTTGAGACTCTGAGGGTTGAGACTCTGGGGGTTGAGACTTTATTGTCTGTGCAGTTTCGATCGCAACAGGAGC
>NZ_JACJOR010000545.1:0-9582 GCF_014695615.1 Leptolyngbya sp. FACHB-711 | reverse complement strand
AAACAAAAGTAGTAGGGGGGATCTCCAAAAGCTCCAGCACTGACTAACCACTTCTCAAATTTCCTCTCCACAATGCTTCATCCGATCGGCTCATTGACCCACTTCACCGATTTATCAGACGATCGCTCGCCGTCCTATTGGTACAGGGGGCACTGTCCCCGTACGGGAAAGTTATTGCAGCTTCCGCGAACGGAATGGGTAGAGTCGATCGCCCAAGGACTAATGCAGCAGTTGAGCCAGTCCGAACATCAAGCAGGCAAAATGTACGGCGTGCTGCTGGTGGAAACGCCAACTGGAGAAAGGGCAGTTCTGAAAGCTTTCTCAGGATTGCTCAATGGCAAAAGCACGATCGCAGGTTGGGTTCCCCCAATTCCGGGACGCGATTCAGTGGCATTTCGTGAAGCAGAAACGCTGTCACAGCTTCAGGCAATCAAGCAAGCGTTAATCGCCCTGCAAGAAATCCCGGAGCGGCAGGAGTACCAGGATCGATCGCAAATCTGGCAGCAGCGATTCGCAAACCTCACCACAGAACAGCAGCAGCGCAAGCAGGCAAGACAATCAAAGCGTGAAATTTTGCAAGCGACTCTTGCAGATAACGAATTAGCCCAGGCACTTGAAACGCTGGATAACGAAAGCCGCCGCGACAAAAGCGATCGCCACTATCTAAAACAGCAGCGCGACGCAGAGCTTCAGCCGTTGAAGCAAATCATCGACCGCGCCGATGCCCGAATTGCAGAACTCAAACGACAGCGCAAAGATCGATCGCGCAACCTGCAAGCCCAGCTCTACACCGCATATTATTTGACCAACTTCGCCGGGAAAACCGTTTCACTCAACTCCCTGATGTCCCAGGGCTATCTTCCCACCGGAACCGGAGACTGCTGCGCTCCCAAACTGCTGCATTATGCCGCGACCCATGACCTAAAGCCGATCGCCCTAGCCGAATTCTGGTGGGGCGAACCCTCTGCCGATGGCGACAAAGTGCAGGGACAGTTCTACGGAGCCTGTGCAGAGCGATGTCAGCCGATCATGGGATTTTTGCTGTCAGGGTTGTCACAGTCAGTTCAACCAGGGATTCGCCCCCCTAGTTCCTCAACCTTGGGAGAAACCGAGCCGCAGGCATTCCTTTTGCAAAAGACTGTTCTCACAGCTCAAAGTCCCCCAATTCTGGGGAATTTAGGGGGCAATGCAGGATCTCTCCCACTCCTCCAACACCCTCTAACCATCCTCTACGAAGACGAGTATCTCATTGCGATCGACAAACCCGCGGGGCTACTCTCCGTTCCCGGACGGTATGGCGATCGACAAGATAGTGTACTAACCCAATTGATCGCGAGAGGGGGGGATGGGGGGAAACTGTGGGCAGTGCATCGGCTAGACCAGGATACATCCGGGGTCTTGCTCCTGGCGAAGGATCGGGAGAGTTATCGGGCGTTGAGTTTGCAGTTCGAGCAGCGACGGGTGCAGAAGACATACGAAGCGATTCTGGACGGGGTGCTGACTCAGACGGAAGGGACGATCGATTTACCGCTATGGAGCGACCCCGACGATCGACCCTACCAAAAAGTGAACTGGGAGCGGGGCAAGCCGAGTTTGACTCAGTTTCGCGTTATGGAGCGATCCAATGATCAAACGCGGGTCGAACTGCTTCCCCTGACCGGGCGAACTCATCAGTTAAGGGTACACCTGGCGATTGGGCTAGATCTGCCAATTATGGGCGATAGGCTCTATGGTAGGAATGATGGGGACGAACGGCTTCTCCTCCACGCCAGGACATTGCAAATTCAGCATCCGCGATCAGGACGCTGGCTGCAAGTCATGGCAGCTTTGCCATTTTAAGAATTCCTACTTGGCAGGATGAGAATTGCGAAACCGGGTCCCGATTCGGATTAGAGTGACAATATTCAATAGCCCATTTTATAGCCTGGAAGGTATTCACTTGATATGCATCTGAGCGAACTTACCCACCCCAACCAGTTGCATGGTTTATCGATTCATCAGCTTAAGCAAATCGCTCGACAGATTCGCGAAAAGCACCTGGAAACCGTGGCAACCAGTGGGGGACACTTGGGGCCGGGGCTGGGAGTCGTCGAGCTGACAATCGGACTATATCAAACACTGGATCTCGATCGCGACAAGGTGCTCTGGGATGTGGGGCATCAAGCGTATCCTCACAAGCTGATCACAGGTCGCTACAACGAGTTTCATACGCTGCGGCAAAAAAACGGCGTGGCGGGCTATCTGAAGCGCAGCGAAAATCAGTTCGACCACTTTGGCGCAGGTCACGCTTCGACCAGCATTTCGGCAGCATTGGGAATGGCTTTGGCGCGGGATATGCAGGGCGACAACTACAAAGTGGCAGCGGTGATTGGCGACGGTGCGCTGACGGGCGGTATGGCTCTGGAGGCAATCAACCATGCCGGACATCTGCCGAAGACGAATCTGCTGGTGGTCTTAAACGACAACGAGATGTCGATCTCGCCCAACGTGGGAGCGATTTCGCGCTATCTCAACAAAATGCGGCTCAGCCCGCCGATGCAGTTCCTTACGGACAACCTGGAGGAGCAGTTCAAGCATCTGCCGTTTAGCGGTTCCTTCAAACCGGAACTGTCTCGCCTGAAGGAAGGTATGAAGCGGCTGGCGGTTTCCAAAGTGGGCGCAGTGTTCGAGGAACTGGGCTTTACCTACATGGGACCGATCGACGGTCATAACCTGGAAGAGCTAATTACCACGTTTGAGCTGGCGCATCAGCACGGCGGTCCCGTTCTGGTTCATGTCGCAACGACGAAAGGGAAGGGTTATGCGATCGCCGAGCAAGATCAGGTCGGCTACCATGCCCAAACGCCCTTTAACCTGGCAACCGGAAAACCCCACCCCGCCAGCAAACCAAAACCGCCTAGCTACTCGAAGGTGTTTGCCCATACGCTCACTACGCTGGCGCAGAACAACCCGCGCATTGTTGGCATTACCGCAGCGATGGCAACCGGAACCGGGCTGGACAAACTCCAGCAAAAATTGCCGAAGCAATACGTTGATGTGGGCATTGCCGAGCAGCACGCCGTTACTCTGGCAGCGGGGATGGCTTGTGAAGGAATGCGTCCGGTCGTGGCAATCTACTCCACGTTCCTGCAACGCGCCTACGATCAGATCATCCACGATGTCTGCATCCAAAATCTGCCCGTCTTTTTCTGCCTGGATCGATCGGGCGTGGTCGGGGCAGATGGTCCCACCCACCAGGGAATGTATGACATTGCCTACCTGCGCTGCATCCCCAACATGGTGCTGATGGCTCCCAAAGACGAAGCCGAGCTTCAGCGGATGATTGTGACGGGCGTGGAGTACACTGACGGTCCGATCGCAATGCGCTATCCACGCGGCAATGGCTTTGGCGTGCCTCTAATGGAGGAAGGCTGGGAATCGCTGCCGATTGGTAAAGCAGAAATTCTGCGAACCGGGGACGATGTGCTGCTGCTGGGCTACGGCTCGATGGTCTACCCGGCAATGCAGGCGGCGGAAATTTTGGGTGAACACGGCATCGAAGCCACGGTCATCAACGCCCGATTTGCTAAACCGCTCGATACCGAACTGATTGTGCCGATCGCCCGTCAAATGAAGCACGTCGTAACCCTGGAAGAAGGCTGCATTATGGGCGGCTTTGGCTCTGCGGTTGCTGAATCGCTGCTCGACCACGAGGTCATGGTTCCCGTGACGCGCCTGGGTGTTCCCGATATGCTGGTAGACCATGCTACACCGGATGAATCCCTCACCGATCTAGGTCTGACTTCACCCCAGATTGCCGATCGCATTCTCAAGCTGATGGCTCCCTCAGCAGTACTGAGTGAGACTGCAAGCTAAAAGTACGATTCACAAAAATCAGAGACGCAGAGTTGGGGTGGTTGTCTGAAGTAATTCAGCGTTTCCTTAATTTTGCGTCTTTGCTTTAACGCTCTGAAGCTGGGTTGTAGAGAACAACGTTTTCCTGCTCATTAGGATCGTTTCGAGCAACCAGCGCGTGAGCAGGTTCAGTGTCACTCAGGTTATGAGGCTGATGGGGAACGCCCGGAGGGATGAAAATAAAATCACCTGCTTCGTTGATAACTGTTTGTTTGAGTCCCTGACCATAGCGAGTTTCAACGCGACCTTTAATCAGATAAATCGCTGTCTCATAGTCACGGTGTAAATGCGGTTCTGCTGAACCCCCTGGGGGAATGATTACCAGGTTCATCGAGATTCCCTTTGCGCCTGCTGTGGTTTCAGAGATGCCGATAAAGTAGGGCAATCGTTGACGGGTCAGGGTTTCAGCATCAGGGCGTACGGTAACGATTTCGGTTGGCTTGCCAGCAGATTGGCGATGCGAAGCAGTTCCCCCTTCAGGGTAATCGGTATCAGAATGATTAGAAGATGAATTTTTTTGCAGTGTCATAAAATGTCTTCCTCTCTGGGTCTCTACTCTTCGTACTCTTCCTCGCTGTATTCCTCCTCTTCCTCATTGTATTCCTCTTCTTCCTCGCTGTATTCCTCCTCTTCTTCGCTTGCGTCTGACTCTTCCTCGCTGTATTCCTCCTCTTCTTCGCTTGCGTCTGACTCTATGTAGTAGCCATAGTCCTCATCGCTCGCGTAATTTTCGCAGAGAGTGTCTAACTCCTCAAGAAATTCATCTGGGTCATCGATCGTCAAATCAAAGCTATTGACGTGAACGATGTATTCCTCTTCGGTTTCTTCCTCTTCGTAATCGAAGTAGTAATCTTCTTCGGTTTCAACATAGTTTTGGCACAATGCGTCAAGCTCCTCAATAAAGCCTTCAGGATTGGTGGTGCGAATGTAAAAATCGTAGAGGAGGAGTGATCCTTCATCTGCAAAAACAGAGTCTCCTTCTTCCCAAACATCCACACTAAAATCGAGATCGTTTACGGCTTTAATAATCCAGGAGTCGTGACCGTTGTAATCCAGGTGCATCACATAGTCATAGGGAATGTAGCAATAGCCTCGATCGCCCCACGCTACGCCCCAGGAGTTTCGCACAATAAACATTCGATCTTTGTCAGAATAGCCAACACATAGCATCGCGTGCCATCCATGCGTTTCCCGCACGTTATCCAATCGCTTGGGCATGGGAACGCGACCCCGATTTTGGGTGGCATCATCAAATGACTCAAAGGTGTTTAACGCAAACGCGATCGGATATCCTTCTGCTAAGGTATGCCGCCAGAGATCTAAATCAGTTTCGATAAACTCTGCTTCTGTAATTTTGAAGTTTGCAGCGTGTTCGTAGGCATTTGTATCGGGTTCTTCGCAGATTAGCGATTCATCATTTGCCCAAATGTCTTCGCAGCAAGCCCCGTATTCAATCAGACTATCGATCGCACAATACATTTGTGAGCCGCAATCGTCGTTTTCATAGCCTTCTCGTGCCCGTGCATTGTAGTAGACAAAAAGACGGCTGACATTGCCCGCTTCGCCCAGATCCCGTTTGGCAAGATATTCATATGCACCGACAAAGGCATTGGCAACGCAGCTATTGCCGACCTGCTCTTCCACTTCGGTCATGTGCTTTCGCAGATCGACTTTGCGGGGAAGCTGATCCGCCTGAAAGCGATCGCTGTGATGATATTTCGTATTCTCTGGCTTCCGCCCAGGACGATAACCCCCGATGCGATATTTCCGATTCTGCAGTGAACTCAGCACCATCCTCGCGGCTCCTTCTTCAGCATTGAGTATTTCTACTAACGCTAAAATGCCCGGACGGGTAACATGGCTCACGATTTGTTTGTGAAGGTTTGTTTGCGAAAGTTAGTGATCGTAATAAACCTGTTCAATTTCCGCAGGATCACACAAGCCACAGTTCTAGTTTAAAAACCTATCTGAACCGATCGCTCTAAAATGAGCGGGAACTGAAGCCCTACCCCAAGCATCAGACGACGCACTCTTCCCGCAATTTAGTCTTGCACGTTGACAAACACCTTTTGTGTTTTGCCACGACGTTGCTGAATTGGAGTATGATTAGCCCCCCTAGCCCCCCAAAATTGGGGGAAACTGATCCTCAAAGTCCTCCAGCATTGGGGGATTTAGGGGGCGATGCAGGGTCTCAAGTTGTGTCTTCATCCTTCAATTCAGCAACGCCTGTTTTGCCACAACCAGAAACAAAGACTTCTCTAACGTTCTGCTTAACCCGCCGTAGATAGCTTGAACACTTTATAGATTAGCCCTCAACGGTCGGGTTCAAGCGGGTTGTTAGCTGCAACCGCAATTTGCAGCAATAGTTACCTCTGTGCGTCCTAGTTGACTAAACTGATTTCGCCTGTATCCAGGTCATAGTAGGCACCCACAACTTTGAGTTTACCTTCTTGTACGGCTGAAGCAATTACAGAAGAGTTTTGCAGCCGCTGTACCTGTAAGCTCACATTTGACTTGATTGCGTTTGTAAGGCGATCGCCCGATTTCCCCTCCGAAGCTTGAACTGCTGGTCGAATTGCAAATACCAGTGATTCAATGACACCTGGCAATTCTCCCCCTTCCAGAGCCGCTGCCACGGCACCACATCGCTCATGTCCCAGAACCATCAGTAGGGGTGTTCTCAAGACACCAACCGCATACTCTTCACTAGCAATGTCTTCAGTGATAGCAATATTACCAGCAACACGAACTACAAAGAGATCTCCAATTCCCTGATCAAAGACAATCTCTGGCACTACTCGTGAGTCTGCACAACTCAAAATAGCGGCAAAGGGTGCTTGCCGTGACGCAACTTCAGCTAGGCGGGCAGCATCTTGATTAGGATTGAGCCGCCTTCTTTGAACAAATCGCTGGTTTCCTTCCATAAGTTGCGCTAGCGCCTGATCAGGAGTCAAAGTACTTTGGGAATGGGCACTCCCAGGATCAGCATTAACAGATTGGGCTTGCTTAGTACGGGATGACTGATCTTCGGCAGCTTGGGCTAATGCGCCCGTTCCCAACCAAGCTGTTAGCGAACCTGTACCAATCAGTCCTGCACTAAATTGAAGAAGATTTCTTCTTGAAAGCCTTTGTTGATTGGAGGATTGTTTCATAATTGTGTCTTGAACAACGAAAGCATTTTTAGAACAAGCGCAAATCGTTTAAAGCTCATTCTTAAATTGAATCTTCTCTGTACAGGTGACACAAAAACTGCTGTTGAAGTAAATCTTTAAACTCAAGCGAAAGTTCTGAAGGGACACGCAGGCTAACGACCCGCTTCACCCGCCACCAGTAACTTCTCGAACTCAACCAATCATATCTAAACGGTCGGTGTGCAAGCGGATTGTTAGATGGCGGGTTACGGCTACCAACTTATGATAAGTGGCAATCCAGGGCGAAAATCTATTTGATGCCCCTGCACTTCCTCATCAAAACCAAGCTCTACGCAATATTCTGCTCCTAATCGTACCCTGACCTGATTGGTGTCGATCACCGTTTGATATTCTGGTGACGGATTATCTGCGGTAGGACTGACCAACTCTACACGAGTTATTTCGCGCAAACCAACATGATGCTTTAGAGGCTGTGCTTCTTCAGCCGGGTATTGGTCTGGACGTTTACCAAATGGAGTTTGAAAGAGCATTGGCTCTGTTAGCACATCACTATTTGTACCCACCGCAATACTTAGTGTTTCAGGCAGATAAGGTGGACGATATGCCCAACTGGAAAATGCAGCGGTGTCACCATCACTTGTTCCTGAACGCAAACAAACTCCAAATGGACATGTGCCATCCTTCCGATTTGTCCATCGCTCCCAAAGACGAGTAGGGCGAATTGGCTCTGATTTCGCCTCTTCTGTATCATGAACCCACAACAATTCCAACAATGCGTTGTGGAAGAAGAAACGGCGATTGGCTGTTCCTTGCCCAGGATGTGTATTAGATGCCCCCTCCACTAAACCAAATGATACTAAACGATCAGCTTCGTCAGCACCAATATCAGTACAGATAAAGAGATGGTCAAATTCAAACGCCATAGTTTCAAAGCTACTTTAAGGATAAGCTTACTCAGCTTCTCAAGTTTAATGAGTCTAATCAACAAACTCCAAGTACCGTCAACACCAATAACTGAAGCCACCTAACGACCCTGCTCACCCGCCGCAAATAACCTTTGCAACTTAACCGAGTATATTGCTACGTTCCGGTGCAGCACTGTTGTTCGGCAGCTGTTGGTGAGTTCAGCAATGTCTTTTGCCGATGTTTAGAGTGAAGTTTCATAAGTTGTCTTCGAACTCCTGTATGAACCACGCAACATCTTCGCGCTTGAGGCCGGTCGCTTGATAAAACGCAACAGCACGAGCGTCATCGGCCATTGCAGGAATATAGAGTGCGCTCAGGCTGCGCGAACGACATAGATTTCTGGCGAACTCAATCAAGGCACGCCCCACGCCCTGCCGCCGATGCGCGGTGGCAACGCCGACCTCGTAGACGAACAATTCCGTAGCCGCTTCGGTATACATCTCCAACTCATAAGCTGTCAGTCCGCCGATGGCTTCATCCTCGCGCAACGCAGCAACGGCGTGAAAATCGGGGCGTGACAGCAAGCGCAGCAGAGTTTCAGACGAAGGCGGCGGTTTGGTCACGTTGTCCTCTTGCCGCCACATCTCGAAAAGCTGCTGTGCCGTTGCCAAATCGTTTGGGCCAAGTTCTCGAATGGAAAATGTCATTTCAAATAGCCCAATAGACATGGAAGGGATTTGCAGTTCATCAAGTCCTTCCGCATGTTACACACTGAGTTTTCTGGTGCAGCCAGGCCGTGCGCAGCAGCCGAACGGTTCTGGTCAGCGGTTGCAAACAATCTGAGCAATGCACTAAGACCTCTCGTCAATCCACTCCAAGCGAATTGTTATGCTGTCCGTTGCTAAGAGTATTTTCCAAGATAGTCAGATTATAATATGCCCTTCCAGATACGTTATTGCTTCTCCTGAGATTAAAACTCTTTCACCTACATCTTTGCAAAACAGTTTTCCAACTCTCGATGATAATTGCAAGGCAACCATAGAATCCTTACCAAGTTTCTCACTCCAATAGGGAATCAACGAGCAATGAGCAGACCCTGTTACGGGATCTTCAAAAATACTCGCCTGCGGTGTGAAAAAACGTGATACAAAATCTACCCCTTCTCCTTTGGCTGTCACAATGACACCACCGGGGTCAAGATTGATTTGGTTAAGAAGGCTTTGATCGGGTTCTAGATGTCGAATCACTTCTTCATCTTCAAACACAAGCATATAGTCTCTAGACTTCAAAATCTCTACAGGCTTATGCTGAAGCGCATCCAAAATTACTTGTGGAGCTTCCCTCGGTTCAGGTTTACGAGAAGGAAAATTTAAGGTTAGTAACTTCTCCTCAACTGCCACTGTAAGCTCTCCACTTTTCGATCGAAACTGGATGAAAGGTCGTGAGAAATTGAGATGCCTTGCTATGACGTGTGCTGTTGCCAATGTTGCATGTCCGCACCAATCCATTTCAATTTCTGGTGTAAACCAACGTATCTCAAAGCCCTTATCTAACTGAATGAAGAATGCTGTCTCAGCAACAAAATTCTCCATTGCTATTCGCTGCATAACATCATCAGGTAGCCACTGTT
>NZ_JACJOR010000544.1:0-25625 GCF_014695615.1 Leptolyngbya sp. FACHB-711 | reverse complement strand
TGCGATCGTTTCTCGTCAGTTTTTCTTGTACTGCATTGCGACGATCGTGTTTGGCAGCTTTAACAGCTTTGTTGGGTTTTACCGATTTGCGGCTGCCGAAGCGACAAGTGAAGCCAACCGATCGCAGGCGATTTCCTACGTGATTGCGGGAGGCGTTATCGCGGCTGTGGCTGGACCTCAGCTTGCAAACTGGGCAAAAGATTGGCTTCCCAATGCAACCTTTGCTGGCTCAGTTGGAATCCTTATCCTTCTACAAATTGCAGCTTTTGTGCTGCTCACAGGGGTCAAACTGCCCCGTCCCGAACGATTTGAACAGCAAAAGGGACGACCGATCGGGAAAATTATGCGTCAGCCTGTGTTTATGGTGGCAGCAGTGGGCAGTATGTTCGGCTACGGCGTGATGGCGTTTGTGATGACCGCAACTCCCCTGGCAATGGTGGCAGCAAATCATCCGTTTCACGATGCGGCAAATGTGATGCAGTGGCACGTTCTGGGAATGTTTGCGCCGTCGTTTTTCACAGGCTCACTGATTGCCCGATTTGGAGTGCTGCAAATGATGGCGACCGGAGCAGTCTTGAGCCTGCTTTGCATTGCCATTAATTTAATCCAGAACGATTTGCTGAGTTTTTCGATCGCCCTCACGCTCCTCGGCATCGGCTGGAATTTCCTGTACATCGGCTCAACTACACTCCTGACCCAGGCATATCAGCCTGAAGAAAAGGCAAAAACCCAGGCAGCCCACGACTTTCTTATGTTTGCCTTTGTCGCAACGGTTACGCTCCTGGCAGGCAGTGTATTTGAGCATCAGGGCTGGGGTGCAGTGAATTGGGGTGGCGTTCCCATGATGCTGCTGGTTTTGGGAGCAGTCTACTGGCTAAAGCGACAGCCGCTCAAACAGGTGTAATTTCTAAAAAACATCCCAATCCTCGATCGTAGGGAATTGAGGTCAAGTCGGGGTCATTCGCTAATTTCAAGATGGACAATTCACCTTTCTTTCTACAACATGCAAACTCGATAATTTTAAAATTCTTCTATCGTAGGGTAGAGACTGACTACGACCTGGTAGGGAGATAATTCGGCTGTAACATCTGTTATATGCTCCCCATATCTGCTCTCTAATTATGAAAGCTCCCATTCAAACCATTTTGCTGCCGAAAACTTCAATGTTAGAGCAGCCTCAGGTTAGCCAGTTAATTCGAGAACTGCGCCAGCTCACGGCTTGGACTCAGGAAGAGCTTGCTGTCGCTTTAGGTGTTGCCTACGGCACGATTAATCGCTGGGAGAACGGACGAGTTCAGCCCTCCATGCTTGCCCTTAAACAAATTTACGCCGTTCTTCAAGACATCAACCAATCTGCAATTCAGGAGGTGCGGGAACAGAGTCAGCAGCTTTTAGAGAAATATTTTGCTGCTTAACTTTAAGAACTCTCTTGCGTAGCAAACTTCTGAGCAGCGTCTATTGTTGAGTGCCCAAGAGCTGCTTTAAATTTCCCTAGAAGTGTTATCTTTCAGGCAAAAGAAACAGGGTTTGACCGAGCTTTAAGGCACGCCCTTGCAGGAATGTTAGTAAGGATAGAACGATGACTAGTCAGGCGATCGCCTCAACACTGAAAGGTTCTTCTTGCAGTTGGTTCAACCAAAAGCGATTTGTCAGGTTGGAATGCCAGACCTAGATGGTGATAGGTTGCCGCGTCAAGTTCGTAGCCGTGAGGCTTCGCGAAGCAACTTGCGTCCTTTAAATCGACTTGCATCCTTCAAATCGGGGAGGAACAGTTCCAGCGATCGCGTTGACCGCCTATGCTGGAGAAATCGATCAACAGCAAGCCTTTGCGGCTGACTTGCAGCGACACATTACCCAGCTTGGGGAGCCAGAGCCATGGGTGGAAGCGATCGCCTTGGTCGATCCGAAACCTCATCGCCCGACCTGAGCTAAGTAAAACAACCATGCCTCTTCTTGATAGTCCAATTTCTGTCTGCTGACCTTCCCATGACTGAACCCTTCACCACTCCTGCAACCCCCACCCCCCAATCGGTGATACCTCCGGATGAAGCAAAACGATTGGAAGCACTGCGTCGCTACAATATTCTAGACACGCCGCCCGAAGCTGCTTTTGATCGCATCACCTCACTTGCGGCACAGGTGTTTGATGTACCGATCGCCCTGGTTTCATTGATTGACGAGTCGCGGGGATGGTTCAAGTCCTCCTATGGCTTTAAGCTCCAGGAAGTTCAGCGCGATGACACGATTTGCAGTTTGGCACTGTTATCAAATCAGATTCTCGTCATTCCCGATACGCGCCAGGACGATCGCCTTGTTTGCAATCCTTTTGTTCAGAGTGAACCGGGCTTGCGATTTTATGCGGGTGCGCCCTTGATAACCCATGATGGCTTTAATCTGGGAACACTTTGTCTGCTTGATACCAAGCCTCGCGAACCGCTCACGGAAAAGCAGGAGACAATGCTGCTGGACCTTGCAGCAACGGTGATGGATGAACTGGAGCTTCATTTGGCAGTTCGTAAAGTGGCTCAAATCGATGCGGCACTGCTGGAGGTGACTCAGGGGGTTTCTGCAGTGGTGGGGGATGCTTTTTTCTCAGCCCTGGTGCAACATCTGGCGAAAACGTTGGGTTTTGACTATGCCTACATCGGACTGGTCAGCGGCAAGCAGCAGGAAACCATTCGCACGATCGCTGCCTGCGCCAAAGAGCAGCTGATCGACAATTTTGAATATTTATTAGAAGGAACCCCTTGTTGGGAGGTACTTCAGCAGCGAAAACTATGCTGCCATTCCCACAGTGTTCAGACCTTGTTTCCTGACGCACCGCTTCTAGAACCGCTGGGAATAGAGAGCTACATTGCAGTTCCATTCTTTGATGCAGCAGGAGTTCCGCTCGGCTTGCTGAGCGTGATGGATGGAAAACCGATCGCCAATGTTCAACTGGCAGAATCGCTGCTGACCATCTTTTCGCTCCGAATTACCAGCGAACTAGAGCGACAGCAAATTGAGACAGTCCGACAGGAAACCCAGCAAGATTTAGAACATCTGGTCGAACAGCGAACGATCGAATTGTCTCAGACCAACGAACAGCTTCAGCGAGAAATTACAGAGCGACAGCAGGCACAGCTGGCACTAGAGAAAGAACGGGAAGTTCTCAGGGTGCTGCTGGATACGGTGCAGGCAGGCATTGTCGCCTGTAATGCTGAGGGAGTTTTGACGCTGTTCAATCAGGCAGCGCGAGAATTTCATGGATTGCCCGAAGAACCCCTACCGCCGGACCAGTGGGCAGTACGCTACAACCTCTATCGACCCGATGGCAAAACTCTGCTGCCCAGAAATGAGATTCCGCTGTTTCGGGCAGTGCAGGGTGAAACGATTCACAATGCTGAAATGGTAATCGCGCCCAAAGGGGGAACCGCACGAACGCTCCTTGCGAGTGGACAGGTCATTATCGATCGCCAGGGCAAGAAACAGGGCGCAGTCGTCGTCATGCATGACATCACCGATCGCAAACAGCAGGAAGCCGAACGCGCCCAACTCCTCCGGCAGCAGGTTCAAGAGCAAACGGCGCGTCTAGAAGCGGAAGCTGATCAGCGCAAAGCCGCATTTCTTTCAGAAGTCAGCACGGTGCTGGCATCTTCTCTGGATTATCAGCAAACCCTACCGCAGGTCGCGAACCTGATCACCCCGTTTTTTGCCGATTGGTGCGCGATCGACTTACTGCAAGACAACTCCGTTCAGCGCGTTGCGGTGGCTCACCGTGACCCAGCAAAAGTGAAATTGGGCTGGCAAATTCATCAGCAGTTTCCCACCCAAATGGATGTTCCCCACGGAGTGGCAAAGGTGCTGCGAACGGGCAAGTTAGAGATGGCGGCTGAAATTCCTGATGCGGCACTGGCGGCTGCGGCTCAGAATGCTGAACATTTGCAGATTTTACGCGAACTCGGTTTAAAGTCTTGCATTATCATGCCCCTGATCGCACGAGGACAAATTTTAGGCGCAGTTTCTTTTATTACCGCAGAATCCGATCGCCGTTACCAGGAGGCAGATTTGGTTCTGGCAGAAGACATTGCCCATCGGGTGGCGATCGCCATTGATAATGCGAATCTCTATGAGGCAGAGCGCACGGCGAGAAGCACAGCGGAGGCGGCAAATCGCGTCAAGGATGAATTTCTTGCCATTTTGTCCCATGAGCTGCGAACGCCTCTTAATCCCATTATGGGTTGGACGAAGCTGCTGCGGAGCGGTAAATTAGATGCGGCTAAAACGGCTCATGCTCTGGAAACGATCGAGCGCAACGCCCAACTTCAGATCCAACTCATTGAAGACCTGCTCGATGTCTCACGAATTTTGCAGGGCAAACTCAGCTTAAAAATAGCTGCGGTTGATCTCGAATCCATGATCCAGTCTGCGCTGGAAACTGTTCGACTGACAGCAGAGGAAAAGTCAATTCAGCTAGATACAAAGTTTGATCTGGCGATCGGAGAAGTTTTAGGGGATGCAATTCGGCTTCAGCAAGTGGTTTGGAATCTGCTCACTAATGCGATTAAATTTACTCCCAGAGGGGGGCGAGTTGAGGTGAAATTATTATTTATTGCTGACGGTTCGTTATCCCTAAAAGACAAATCACAAACAACAGACGAAGAACAGATCGGTTATGCCCAGATCGAGGTGCAGGATACAGGCAAGGGAATCAGTCCTGACTTTTTACCGCACGTCTTTGAGTATTTCCGGCAAGCTGATTCGTCTACCACGCGCAACTTTAATGGTTTGGGGCTGGGGCTGGCGATCGTGCGAAATTTAGTGGAATTACACGGCGGGACCATTTCAATCAATAGCCCCGGAGAGGATCAAGGAACAACCTCCACAGTGAGACTACCGCTGAGGAGCAGAGCAAGCAGCAAGACAAAGCCCGAAACTCATTTACCTCCCCTTGCTTTGGACAGTCAGCCTTTGCAGGGAGTTCAGATTTTAGTCGTGGATGATGAACCAGATTCCCGCGCTTTAGCGGTTTCGATTCTGGAAGAAGCAGGCGCAATTCCTACTGCTGCGGGTGATGCGATCGAGGCACTGGCAATCCTTGCCCACAGCAAACCCGATGTGCTAGTCAGCGATATCGGAATGCCAAACATGGATGGCTATACCCTGCTGAAGAAAATTAGACAAATGCTGCCAGCACAGATGATTCCAGCAATTGCAATCACCGCTTATGCCGCAGAAATTGACCAGCAACAAGCAATTCGTGCAGGTTTTCAACAGTACATGACAAAGCCGATTGAGCCAGAAGAGTTTGTCAGGGCAATTCGCACACTGTGCAATTCCAAAGAACCCGCAGCATTGGTAAACCGGAGGCAAGAACAGCCATGAGCACGACAGGGGCAACGAGTCTGTCAACAAATGAACAGGACTTTTTAGAATGCTTCGGGGATGGCATGGCTGCGCTCGATCGCGAGTGGCGATTGACTTACCTCAATCGTAAACAGGCGGAGTGGTTCGACCTGCCCAAGCAGGAGGTACTGGGCAAAACGATTTGGGAAGTTTGTCCTCAGTGGACTGTTCCTGAGATGCAAGGACAGCTTCAGCAGGCGATGACTCACCAAACCCCGGTTCAGGTTGAGTACTGTTGCCCCAAGCGGCAGGGCTGGTTTGAGCTGCGGGTTTATCCATCCCCGAGCGGAATTACGGTTTTAACGATCGATATTACAGAACGCAAACATAGGGAAGAAGCACTGCGGGAAAGTGAATTGCGGTTTCAGGCATTCATGAACCACTGTCCTGCTTCGGCTTGGATTACCAGCGAATCCGGGCAACTGCTCTATCTCAGTCCGTTTTACTTAGAAACTTTTTCTTGCGACCAGGATGCGGTTGGGAAATACGTCGCTGACCTTTTTCCGCCGGAAACTGCTCAACAATTTTTACAGAATGATCAATACGTTTTTGAGACAGGAGAAGTTCTGCAAACCGTGGAGTATGCTCCTGGTTCTGATGGCAGCGTCAAGAGTTTTTTAGTGAGCAAGTTCCCGATGAAGCATCCATCCGGAGAGAAGCTCCTGGGTGGATTTGCGGTCGATATTACTGAGCAAAAACGCATCGAAGCCGCCCTTCAGGAGCGGGAACAGCACTTGAAGATTGCCCTTCGCACCGCCAAGCTCGGCTCCTGGCAGCATGATTTAATGACCAATACGCTCATCTGTTCTGACCAGTGCAAAGCCAACTTTGGGCTACCGCCCGACGCTGAATTTACCCATGAAATCTTATTCGCTGCGCTGCATCCAGACGATCGCGATCACGTTCAAGCTGCAATTCGGCGATCGATCGAAGAACGGACCGATTACGAAGTGGAAGAACGCTGTTTTCACCCGGATGGTAGCCTGCACTGGCTGATCGCACGGGGCGGATTGATCTGCGATGAGGGTGGAAATCCTATTCGTCTGGTCGGAGTGACGCTTGACATCACAGAGCGCAAACAGTTTGAGGAATCTCTTCAAGAGGCGAATCAAAAAGTTTCTGAGATTCTCGAAAGTATTACCGATGCGTTTATCACATTTGATCAGGACTGGCACTATACCTATGTCAATCAGGAAGCTGCCCGATTATTGGGAAAATTGCCGGAAGAATTGTTAGGCAGACGCTGGCAGGATGTTTTTCCAGATGTCGTGCAACAAAAAACGATCTTTGCTCAGCAGTTTCAGCGAGCGATGGCTGAACGGGTTACAGTCCACTTTGAAGGCTTTTCTGCGGCAGCCAATCGTTGGTTGGAAGCTGCCGTTTTTCCAGCGGCAAACGGAATCGCAGTATTCTTTCGAGACATTGGCGATCGCAAACAAGAAGAACAGCGCAAAGCCCTTCAGTACAGCATTTCTCAAATTCTCGCGGAAGCAACGACCGTAGCGGGTGTTGTTCCAACGCTCTTGCAAACCATCTGCGAGGCATTAGGGTGGCAGGTGGGCATCATTTGGAGCCTTGATCACGCTGACGCTAGTTTGCACTGCATGCATAGCTGGTTTAGTGGAGCTGAACTGGCGGTCAGGGCGAATCCGTTTATCGAAGCCTGTCAGCGTGCCGCGTTTGAGTTTGGGCTTGGACTTCCGGGTCGCATCTGGAAAAGTCGCCAGTCAGCCTGGATTCCTGATTTATCGCGGGACAGTAATTTTCCTAGACTGGCAGCAGCTTCCGACGCAGGATTACAGGCTGGATTTGGCTTCCCAATTTTGCTGGCTGATGATTTTTTTGGAGTGATTGAGTGCTATAGCGATCGGACTCAGGAACCCGACGAAGACTTACTTCAGCTCATGACAGCGATCGGCAGACAAATTGGGCAATTTATGGAGCGTAAGCGGACTGAAGCAGCATTGCGCGAAAGCGAGGAGTTATTCCAGAGCTTTATGAACAATAGCCCGGTTGCTGCATACATTAAAGATGAATCAGGACAGTACGTTTATGTCAATGCGGTGATCGAACGACTGTTTGAACATCCTGCCTCGGAACTGGTGGGACGTCGCGATACAGATTGGTTTCCCTCTCAGGCGATCGAGCAGATTCATGCAAATGATGCGGCAGTGTTCGCGCAAAACCAGGCACTCCAGTTTCTTGAAACCGTGCCCTTTGGCGAGCAGGTTCGTCACTTTATGGCATTTAAGTTTCCGCTCCGAGATGCTTCTGGTAAAAGGCTTCTAGGAGGAGTATCAGCAGATATTACCGATCGGGTTCAGGCAGAAGCGTTCCTTCGGCAGCGTGAAGAAGAATTGCGCGTCATTACAAACACGGTTCCGGTATTGATTTCGTTTGTTGATGCGGATCAACGCTACCGCTTTAATAGCCAACGCTATCAGTCTTGGTTGGGACAATCGCCCGCTGAAATTCAGGGTCAATACCTTTGGAACGTGCTGGGTGAAGCAGCGTATACCGCAATCCGTCCTTATGTTGAGCAAGCTCTATCGGGTCAAGCGGTGACGTTTGAAAGTGAGATTTCCTATCAAGACGGCGCAACCCGCTACATCAGTGCCAGCTATATTCCCCAGTTTGACGAGCAGCAAGTCACGGGATTTGTGGCGTTGGTAAGCGATATCAGCGATCGCAGGCAGGCAGAGCAAGAACGTGAACAGCTATTAGCCCGCGAACAAGCAGCACGAGAACAAGCGGAAACGGCAAATCGGCTGAAAGACGAATTTCTCGCCATCCTGTCCCATGAGCTGCGATCGCCCCTCAACCCCATTTTGGGCTGGACAAGGCTTTTGCGATCGCGTGAGTTTGCCCCTGAAGCCCGCGATCGGGCACTGGAAACCATCGAACGAAATGCCAAACTGCAAACTCAACTGATTGAAGACCTGCTAGATGTTTCTCGAATTCTGCGGGGAAAGCTGTTGCTTGATATGCAGCCCGTTAATCTTGCAATGGTGATTGACTCGGCATTAGAAACCGTTCGATTGGCGGCAGAAGCAAAAGGAATCGCCATTCAAAAGCAATTACCAGAAATAACCGTCTGTGTGAGTGGAGATTCGAGCCGTCTACAACAGATTGTCTGGAATTTGATTTCGAATGCGGTCAAATTTACCCCCACTGGTGGACAGGTCAACGCGACGCTAAAACGGCTTGAGAATGAAGCGATCATTCAAGTAAAAGATACAGGAAAAGGCATTGCTGCTGCATTTCTGCCCCATGTGTTTGACTACTTCCGTCAGGAAGACAGTACCACAACTCGTAAATTTGGGGGGTTGGGGTTGGGGCTGGCGATCGTGCGCTACCTGACCGAACTGCATGGCGGCACAGTTGAAGTCGAAAGTGCAGGCGCAAATTTGGGAACCACGTTTACTGTTCGATTGCCGTTACTTGCACACTCAGGCAAGGCGGTCAACTCGCAGCAAAATGGCGACTCAGATTGGACAGAGCGATCGCTTCTGGCAAATCTCCGAATTCTAGCAGTGGATGACGAAGCTGATATGCGAGAGCTCTTAGCCACCATTCTCACGGGCTATGGTGCGGAAGTTGAGGTCGTGAGTTCGGCTCAAGCAGTACTGGCTGCGCTCGATCGCACCGTACCCGACGTTCTCATTAGCGACATTGGAATGCCTGACATCGATGGCTATGCCCTGATACAGCGAATTCGCATGCAACCACCCGAAAAAGGGGGAAATGTTTTAGCTGTTGCCCTGACTGCTTACGCCGGGGAAATCAATGAACAGCAGGCACATCAGGCTGGGTTTCAGCAGCACATTGCGAAGCCCGTGGAACCGGAGGAATTAGGAAAAGCAATTGTCAACTTATTGGCAAGGCAGAGCAATCGCTGAACCGAGACCCGGTTGAGTCACGACGCTGGCACTTACGTAGGCTGACAGCATTAGCAATTTCTTTGTAGGTTTCCCCTTGCCAGAAGCCACTTAAAATCGCAGCTTCAACCGAACTGAACCGCCGCCTTGTTTTGGCAAAAACTAGGCTATTTGCAACTTCAAGCACCTTGTCTACATCCATTCAACAGCTCCTAACTGTTTCAACACGGCTTTTTGCCCGTCACTTAAGCCTGTCGCTCTCCGGATGTTCATGCCTTCATAAAGTCGATCGCTCTTCAAGACTCGCAAACATTCACCAGATTCCACATCCCAGAGGCGAATTGTTTCATCAAAACTGCCGCTGGCAAGCAGCAATCGTCCGGTCGCATCACACCCAAACGCAACTGAAAAGATGATGCCTGTATGACCTTCTAAGACGTTTAAGCATTTTCCAGAATCAACATCCCAGAGGCGAATCGTATTGTCAGCGCTACCGCTAGCAAGGATTTGCGGGCGATTGGAGGTCGGGGGACGGAGGGCAAGCGATCGCACCAGTGCTGTATGCCCTCTCAGGACTTGCAGACATTCACCTGTGGCAATGTCCCACTGCTTAATGCTGTTGTCACTGCCAATGCCGAGCAGCGTTTGCCCATCGGCACAAAACTCTACTTCAAACCCCAATAAATCGTGCTGATCGAAAACCTGCATACAGGTGCCTGCTTCCACCTGCCACAGCCGCACAATTCCATTCTTAGCGATACTGGCTAGCCAGCGTCCGTCGGGGCTAAAGGTGACGTGCCACACCGGAAAGTCATGTCCAACCAGCGTGTGCAGATGAGTTCCGCTATGCAGATCCCAGAGTTTAACCGTAGCATCATTACTGGCACTCGCCAGGATAGATCCATCTGGGCTGATTGCGGTACCAAAGATGCAATTAGCGTGGCAATGCAGCGTGTTGATGCACTGTTGGGTTTGGACATCCCAGAGCTTAACTGTGCCATCGGAACTGCCGCTGACAAAGGTTTTGCCATCGCGGCTAAAGGTCACATCCCACACCCAGTGGGTATGCTCGTTAAAGGTTTTCAGGCAGGTATCCTCCAGAGGGTTCCAGAGCCTAACCAGTAGATCTGTGGCACTGCCGCTGATAATGTGTTGCCCGTCGGGACTAAACGCAACAGACCAGACGCGGCTGAGGTGTCCCTGCCAGGTTTTCAACGCCTGCCCAGTGGTAACGTCCCAAACTTTCTGCATACTATCGGCGCTACCACTTAACAGGGTTTTGCCATCAGGATGAAAGGCGATCGCAGACACACAGGCCCGATGTCCCAGCAATGTCCGGATCGGTTGCTCAGTTTGCAGATCCCACAGGCGAATTGTCTGATCTTGTCCAGCAGTCGCCAGCAGCAAACCATCCGGACTAAAGGACACTGTCCAAACGAGGTCTGTATGTCCCTCAAAGCAGATGGGTTCTCCGGTTGCCAAATGCCATAGTCTCACGGTTTTATCCCAACTGGCACTGGCAACATACTGACCATTTGGGCTAAAGGAGACTGACAACACAGTGTGACGGTGTCCTTCAAATTGACGCATTTCGCTGAAAGTTGAAAGATCCCAGAGCCGCACAGCACAATCACCACTTCCACTCACTAACCTTTTACCATCGGGGCTGAAGGCAACCGAGTGAACAATGTCAGAATGTCCTTCCAGAAATGCCAGACGAATTCCCGTCTCGACATCCCACAGTTCCAAAAATCCCTCTTCTTCACCGATCGCCAGCCATTTGCCATCGGGACTGAATCGTACTGCCCAGCTCGTCTTGGCGATTTGAAATGGTTCGCGCAAGAGTTGTCCTGTCTGTACATCCCAGAGCTTGATCAGAGAGTCGTGAGGACTGCCGCTGGCGATCGTTTGACCATCAGGACTAAACGAAAACCCCCAGACAAATTCGTTGTGCGCCTGCCAACTCAGCTTGGGCTGCCCGGAAGCCGTATCCCAGAGGTGAATTCTACCGTCCGAATCGCAGCTTAGCATCAAACAACCATCGGGACTGAAGGCAACATTGACTAAACTGCTGAGGGTTTGAGCAAACACAGATCCCGTAAAATCACACTCGGTGAAATTAACCTGATGCAGTGGGGTATCCGGAAGATACGCCTGCCAAATAGGTAGATGAGAAAAATCCCATCCGTTCAGATCAATTTGGAGGTAATTGAGCAAACTCAGCAGGTTGGCTGCTGCATACCCTGGATAAGTTTCAGGAGTGTTTTTTAATTGTCGCAACTGCTGCTGCAAGTGTTGGCTGAGGGCAGCGGTAGAACCAAATGCACTGCATAACTGAGTTGCGATCGGTTCCAGAATCAACCGAATTTGGCTCTCGCGAATATAATCACTGGCGCTGGCTTTGATGAGAGCATAGTGACTCAGCAGGTTGAAGGACTGTGTCCCCTTGAGTTCGGCAACAGCAGTTTCAATGATGTGTTCTATGACATATTCCATCACCACTGGCTGTTGGGTAAAACTGGAGGGAATGCGTTCGGCTTTACTGTTCTGCTTTGCATCACCGTTTTGTACACTTTTCCGTTCAATTCGCGTTTGTGCAATAGTTTCTATCAGGCATCGTCGCCCTAATCGTTCCAATACCTCCAACAATCGCGCCTTAGACACCGTAGGGATAATATCGGCGTGAAGCTGATCAATCGTTGTTCCTTCTCGATTGATCGCTAACCAATTCATCACTTGCTGTTCCAACCCTGACAGACGTTCAATTTGCTCATCCAGCAAACGACGCAGCCCGTTAAAAACGATCGTCCCTTGTTCTAAAAATTCTGCAATATCGCCATCAAACAGTTCACGAATAGATGTGGCGACAATCTTCAACGCCAGAGGATTACCCCGGTAATGTTCGATCAGCTGGTTGCGATCGGCATCACTTCCCATTAACCCTTTGGCTTCTAGGATGCTGTTACTGTCTGTTGTCGTTAGTCCAGTTAGTTGCAGCGATCGGACTGGCAGCGCATCGCCTTCCAGAGTTGCGATTTCTGAGGGCTTTTCTCGACTGGTCAACAGCAAACAACTTTGGTGTTCCGTTGCACCCACACGCTGAAACAACTCTCCATACGCTTCATAGCCGGAGCGATAACTACCCACAACCTGTCCACTCTGAAGAATGGACTCCACATTGTCTAACACCAGCAGGCAGCGATCCTGCTTCAGGTATTGAATCAATCGGGTGATTTTTGCGGAAGTGCCTTTCGGCAGGTCAATGTCTTGTTGGCGAGAGAGCAGCGGAATCAGGTCTTCGAGTAGATCGTCTAGAGGTGGAGCATCACGCAGCGATCGCCAGATCACAAATTCAAAAAGGGAATCGGGTTTTGTAGATGATCGATCGCCTTCCTCAGTTCGACTGATAGCAATTTGCTGAGCCAGTTTAATCGATAGAGAGGTTTTGCCAATGCCTCCCATACCCAACAAACAAATCAAACGGCAGCGTGAAGCCTGCGGTACTCCAGAAGGGCTTTGCTTCCCAAAAGGGAATTTGCCTTTAATCCATTGGTGTAAAAGCTCTAGTTCCGGTTGACGACCATAGAAGGTGAAAACATCCACGGCTTCGCCCCAATCAACACAGGGAGAAGCGGTGTCTGCTCTGTGTTCACTGTTGCGTTGTTCAGATGCCTTATTTTTCGGCTCGCTGGCTTCTGCTTGAACCTCTTCACTTTCTCGCTGGTAAAGATGCTCCAACGAAGCCCGAAAGTTGGTCTTGCTGACTGCTTCACCAAGCACATCGGAAAGTAATTGCCAGAGTTTTGGTCCCGCATACCGCTTCAAGTAACTGGCAGCATAATTGGTGCTACTGGCAATCTCTTCGTAGGTTTGCCCCTGCCAGGAGCCGCTTAAAATCGCAACTTCAACCGGACTCAGCCGTCGCCTAGTTTTTGCCAAAACAACGGTATTTGCGACTTCAAGTCCTTTCTCTACGTCCATGAGCTGGCATACCTAGCGGTGACTTGCCTTGCCTAGAAATCTAGCAAATTTCACCAAGTTGCTTTACTTTTAGCAATCTTTCTATAACATTCTGGTCACGCAATATATGAACTTCTATCTATTGACGATTCATCCATTGTTCGATATCGAAATGGTTCATTAGCAAAAGCTACATAGATAGAGGTTCATACCCTTCATATCCCTCATGCGATCGGGTGAAGGGCTTTGAATTGGCAAAGAACTAAAGTCTAAATATCAAAGGCGACGACACATTCAATCAATCCTTTATTCATTGATGAATGTAACTTCTACTTTTGTACTGTTCTTATCTCATTAAGTGTTTTGTGTTCGCGTTATGCACAAAGTTGTTTATTTTAGCGATCGCTTCACTTAATGTCTTTTCGATTGTTTTTCAAGTCAAACCACAATCATCTTAGGAAAAATCAAAATGGCTAATATCCCTGGAAGTGAAAACAATGACACGCTCTACGGCGATATCAATGGTGAAGCTGAGAACGATGTCATTAGGGGACTAGGAGGAGATGACATAATTTGGGGTTTTGGTGGTAACGATATAATCGACGGCGGCGAGGGTAACGATTGGATTCATGCTGGCTCTGATAGCGGTTTCTTTTCTCAGGCTATCTATGGTGGCAACGGTAACGACACGATGTTGGGTGACGGTAGCGAGATCATGGAAGGTGGTGCTGGCGACGACCTTTACTATGTCAATCGTGCAGATGACACCGTTATTGAGGAGCTTAATCAGGGGGTTGATGTTGTACGCGCTAGCATCAGCTATAACTTGTCATCGGGCGGATATGTCGAAAAACTAGTTTTGGAGGGCAATGCCGCCAACGGCACAGGCAACAGTTTGGATAATGAACTCTACGGTAACGCCGCCGACAACCTCCTCTCGGGTGGCGATGGCAATGACGTTCTTCGAGGTGGTGATGGCAATGATGTTCTTCGGGGTGACAACGGAGACGATCACCTGAATGGGGGTTCTGGTAACAACCAATTGACTGGGGGGAGCGGCAACGACGTCTACTATGTCGAGAATGCAACCACCGCTATTTTTGAGGCTGTTTCGGGGGGATATGATGGTGTGCGCTCCACCGTCAGCTATACCCTGACAGCAGAGGTCGAGATCTTAGCCCTGGATGGCTTCAGTGCCATTAACGGGACAGGTAACGGCTTAGATAATAGTATCCACGGTAACGTTGCCAACAACTCCATCTCTGGCGGTGGCGGAAATGACTATTTAGCGGGTCTCGGGGGAAATGACATTATAACGGGTGGCTCAGGGCAAGATGGCTTTCTCATCACTGCTCCACACCAGGGTATTGACACGATCAAGGATTTCAGCGTTGTGGATGACAGTTTCTGTATTGAGCGAACTGGCTTTGGGGCTGGATTAGCAGCAGGAGTTATCACAACCGATCAATTTCGGATTGGGTCGAGTGCTCAAGATGGTAGCGATCGCTTTATCTACAACAAAGGTACTGGAGCAGTGTACTTCGACGCTGATGGCATCGGGGGAACATCTCAGATTCAGATTGCCAAGATATCGACTGGCTTAGCGATGACGAACAGAGACTTCTTTGTAGTCGGCTAACCGCATACGAATTGCCTGCTAGAAGAAATCGCATTCCTAGAGTGCACTGAGAACGATCGTCTATATCACCTCAAATCAGGGCGATCGTTCTCTAGAAAAACACAGAAATTCAGAAATTAGGAGTAAGGTTCAATGTCCACAATTAAAGGGACACGATACAACGACAGTTTGTATGGTACGAGCGATGCCGATACAATTTATGGCTACGGTGGCTACGACAATCTCGTAGGCAAAGGAGGAAATGATTATATCTACGGTGGGGATAACGACGATGACCTCTTTGGAGATGAGGGCGATGATGTTCTCTACGGCGAATACGGCAACGACTACCTCTCTAGTGGCGTTGGCAACGATACCCTGTATGGCGGCGATGGCAACGATTACCTCTATGGTGGCGATGGCGATGACTCCAGTGTGGGCGGCATAGGCGACGATAAGCTCTATGGTGGCGCAGGCAGCGATTCGCTCTATGGCGGCGATGGCAACGATACGATCGATGCGGGCACTGGCAACGATACCCTCGATGGCTGGAATGGTAACGATAAACTCCTCGGTGGTGCGGGTGTCGATTCGCTTTCGGGCGGCGCAGGCAGCGATCTGCTCGACGGCGGAGATGACAACGACTTTCTCGACGGTGCAGATGGCAACGATCGCCTCTATGGAAGCGGGGGTGACGATCAGATGGTTGGCGGCAGGGGCAGCGATATTCTCTATGGAAATGCAGGCACAAACACCCTCTACGGCGGCTATGACGATGATGCCCTCTATGGCGGTCATGAAAACGATACCCTTTACGGCGAAGATGGTAAAGATCGCCTCGAAGGTGGCTTAGGTGACGATCGCCTCGAAGGTGGCTTGGGCGACGATTCGCTCTATGGCAACGACGGCAGCGACAAACTCTACGGTAATGACGGCAGCGACTACTTGGACGGCGGCAACGGCAACGATTCGCTCACGGGTGGCAACGGGAACGACTCACTCTTTGGCGGTGCAGATAGCGATTATCTGTTTGGCGGTGCAGGCACCGATTATGTCTATGGTCAAGAAGGAACTGATGACCTCTATGGCGGCGATAGCTACGATATCCTTTATGGCGGTGATGGCAACGATCGGTTCATGGGCGGGTTAGGCAGCGATCTCCTGGTTGGGGAAACGGGCGCAGATACATTTAGTTTCTTTTCAGCATCGGAGGGACTTGACACCATCAAAGACTTCGATCGCACTCAGGGCGACAAAATTTGGATCGCCGCTGCCTCGTTTGAAGCAACCTCGCTCGGTCAGTTCAAATACAACGGTACGACAGGGGCTTTGTCCTTTGATGCTTCACCGTTTGATAATGTTGCGCCCGTTCAGTTTGCAATTCTGGAGAATAAGCCTGCTGGCTTCTCGGTGCAAACAGACCTAACTCTTTTTGTATAAATCCAGCAAAGTTTTTTCATTCGGTTGCGCTTACTTGTACTCAAATCCATTTCTATCCATTTAAGGAGAACAATGATGTTGGAATTACATACTCCTACAACTCATCAACCGACTCGATCTTGGGTCGAACAGGCGAAACAGTTAGGATCTCAATTTGCCCAACGCCGCACCAATACCACTGAACCCGATCGCTTTGTGGCTGAAAACTTTGCCGATTTAAGGCAACAGGGTCTTGTCTCAGCAGGTGTTCCCATTGAGCTGGGTGGAGGCGGAGCCAGCTACCTCGAAATGGGTGAAGTGCTGCGTGAACTTGCCCATCATTGCAGTTCAACTGCTCTCGCTTTTGCCATGCACACCCATCAAGTGATGGTTCCTGTTTGGCGACGTCAACATCAAAACGCGCCTGTTGAGGGACTGCTGCGACGAGTGGCAACCGAACAAATCATCCTCCTCAGCAGCGGTGGCTCTGACTGGCTAGATGGCTCTGGTACGGCAATTCGTGTCGAAGGTGGCTTTCGCATCAATGGTTGCAAAGTCTTTGCCAGTGGCGCACCCGCAGGCGATTTGCTAATGACCAGTGCTGTCTATCATGACCCGGAAGTCGGGGCGAGTGTGCTACATTTTGCCGTTCCAGTTCGGGCTGAGGGAGTCAGAATTGATCCGGTTTGGCAGGCAATGGGAATGCAGGGCACAGGTTCTCATAACATTGTACTCTCGGATGTGTTTATCCCAGATTCAGGAATTGCGCTGAAACGTCCTCAAGGAAAGTGGCATCCTCTGTTTCACATCATTTGTATGCTGGCATTTCCATTGATTTACTCGGTCTATGTGGGCGTGGCAGAAGCAGCACGAAACTTGACAGTGCAGTTAATTCAGGAACGCCCAGAAAACAGCCATACTGCCTATCTGGTGGGTGGCATGGAGAATGAGCTGATGGCAGCACAGCTAGCACTCCAGCACATGATGACGATCGCAGAAACCAGCCAGCCCGGACTTGAGACCACGAATCAGATCATGATGGGTCGCACGCTAGCTGCACGTGGTGTCTTGAATGTGGTCGATCTGGCAATGGAAGCAGCGGGGGGCACTGCTTTTTATCGTTCGCTGGGGCTGGAGCAACTGTTCCGTGATGCTCAAGCGGCTCGCTATCATCCTCTACGAGAAGGCGATCAGCGTCGATTGGCAGGACAACTCGTTCTCAATTGGACGGCTGATCATACCTAGTAATACTAATTCTCCAAAGCTAGGCTACAGATGGTAGAACAGAGCGCGCGTGTTGAGAGAGGAGCGATGGCAGGAGTCTAGCTTGGGAGAATCGGTATAAGGCGAAAGCGATAAATGGGGGCAGGTGCAAGCGATAAATGAGGGCAGGTGCATTCGGAGGAATCATCCCACGTGAAACAGGGTTAAATTCTGTATCAGTTTTTACAAATGTTGAATCAACATAACGAACTGAGTCAGAATAAGGGTTAAGAGTGGATAGGGTCGCCTTTAAGTTTGAGTTAAAACTTCCTGCTGCAACCCATTTGTTGAAGGGACATTCGCTTGCTCTATCCGCTCTTACCCAGCAACTAGATAACTTTGAGCAGCAGATTCGGAAAGTTTTAGCTGTGTTTTAACGTAGGGAATAACATAATGGGAAACAAGAAAAAAGATAAGAAAAAAAACAAGAAAAAAGACGGCAAGAAATCAAAGGGTATTGCCGCTGCTGTCGAGTCGGTAGGAAATGCAATTACGAGCGTTCCTTCTGTTCTCACAGAGACAGTTGATACTGCTACTCACACCACTGCTCATGTTGCTGAAGATGCCAGTGGAGAAGCGAGACAGTTTATCGCGGATGCAGCAAAAAACACCGCTGGCACAGCACAAGCTGTAGTTGAAAAATTACACCTTGACCATCACCCGGATGGAAAGGGTAAGAAGAAAGACAAGAAGGATAAAAAGAAGGATAAAAAGAAATAGGTTTTAATCAGGTTCTGAATTATTTAGCCAGAATTAATGTAGTGGTAGTCAGGTAGAATGACTAATCTCAAGATGTTCAACGATAGAAATTACAGACCAGTCCGGGTATCAGGTAAGCGATAGACCAGCTTAGTCCAATTAGCTCACCTATCCGGCAGAATTGCTCCCCCTTTCAGCCCATTCAATGAGCGAAGGGGGGAGTTGATTGACTAGGTCTGCTTAAGCAAGGGGTTTAACCGAGTTGATAGTGACAACCAAGTCGTTGAAGTCGTTGTCATTCAGGTCTTCAAAGCTCCAGACGTTACCCTCCCGCTTAATCCGCACATTACCCAGGGTGGCATCTTCGATCGTTGCCAGACTGGTCGAACTACCGTTGATGAGCAATGCTGGGGCATAGAACCCACCGCCTTTCAGGGGCAGACTAACTTCAGCAGAGGCATGATTGTTCACAAACAGCTCGGCATCAAGCAGATTAGCAGCAACGGCTGCTTCATAACCCGTTTCACCCGGTAGAAGACCGCCGACAGCCCCTCGAGCATCGGTTTCGTAGAACTTCAACACGTTGTTAAAGCTTGCTTCACGAGTGATAGTGACATTCACACCAACCTCATTATCAAATCCGGTCAAATCGACGAGTTCTGCAACGGGTCTTTCAGATAACCCAGCAACACCCAAGCGAGGGTCCAGGTTCAGGGGCTTGTCTAGCTGAATCTGAATGATTTCGTTATTGTCGATATCCGGCCCTCGACCGACAGAGAAGGGATAGTTGTTGTCGTTTGCAACCAGGATTGTGTCTTTATCGAGTACCAGTACGTCTTCGATGGTTTGGAAGGGAAAGTCAAAGGTGGTGCTACCGTCGCCATTGAGATCGTTTGGATCGCTGAGGTTCAGCAGATCAACCACTTCTTCTTTCTCAACGAAGCCTTCGCTATTGAGCTGAGATAAGTCAACTTTGAAGATCTTCTTGAACTCAGCCGCTTCACCCTGGTTGTTATCCCGCTCAATGATGAGGAACTCGTTGTCATTGATGGGAGTGAAGTCTCCGATCGCATGACCAGCCGACTCCAATCGATAGAGACCAGCCAATCCGGTAAAGGAACTGCTAGCGACATCAAATTCATAAATCCGCAGGGAGTTAGCAGGGTCCCCAACCACCATGCCTTCCAGCATTGGATACAGGGTTGTGCGATCGGGGCTGAACGCCATGCCTTCAAAACCGCGAGAGCTAGCTAGATTAGAAACTGCCGGTTCTTCGATGAAGGTGCTCCGAGCCGTAAACCCAGTGCCAGGGAAGTCAGTGAAGAAACCGTCTACCCCTAATTCAATGAACTGCTTGTATTCGTTGAGCGGATTGCCTTCATAACTGTCGGGCAGGAAGAAGCTTTCATCCCGCAGGGTATAAAGGTGAACCAGCAACCCGGCATCATGGGCGTCTTGAATCAAAGTGGTGGGAGTTCCCGTGACGCGATCGCCATCACTAATGGTGTCATCGCCATTCAGGTCATCGGGCTGACCGTTGCCATCCGCATCGACGGTCGATAGGGGCACAATGCGCTGCTTGTTGGGACCAATCCCTTCAGCATATTCAGCGATTTCAGCCAATCCACCTGGAGTAGAGAGATCGGTGTAGGTGCGGGTGTCGCCATTAACAACAAAGTCATAGGGTTGACCCGAACCCCCAAAGAGCTGCACCAGGGGAATATCAATGTTTGCTGCGGGCATGATTGTGTCATTTAGTTCCTTCAGGTTGCTCACCTCAAAGGACTGGATAAACACGCGGCTGGGATCGGTAAACTCCTCTGCTACCAGAGTCTCCACCAGGATTTGACTGGTATTGTAGCCCTGTTGCTGAAAGAACGTAGGGTGCTTGGTTTCGGGATAGATGCCGATTTTGCGCCCGGTCTCCGCCTCAACCTCCTGTACGAGGTTAATCACTTCAGCCAGCGTAGGGACCTTCAACCCATCGTTATTGAATTCAGTGCCACGGATCAGGGGAATCCGCTCAATGGCATTGAGCTGTTTGACTTCTGCCAGGGTAAAGTCTTCGGCAAACCAGCCACCGACCGAGCGACCATCCAGGTTCTTTACGGTTAGGCGATCGGCAAACTCAGGACGCAGGTAAACGTCGGTGCTGGTGTCGGTATTGCTGATCACGGGGTTGCCGTTGGCATCACGCTGAATGGTGCCGTCAGGGTTGAGCGCTACCACTGCCAGCATTGGCTCGTGACGAGCAATTAAAACACCGTCTTTGGTTACCACCAGGTCAGGTTCGATGAAGTCAGCGCCTTGAGCGATCGCTAGCTTATATGCCTCTAGGGTATGTTCTGGTCGCTCACCCGAAGCGCCTCTATGCCCAATCACGATCGGAGCCTTGCCGGTCAGCGTGTCAAACTCAGTAGTTGCTAGCACCTCTGGATTCTGGGGAGAGCGCACAGTGTCGCTGGTAATTTGATCGCGCACCAGATCGCCTGTGCCGGGGAAGTCCGTGAAGTAACCATCCACCCCCAGGTTAATGAACTGTTCGTACTCCTTGTTGGGGTTGCCCTGGTAGTCAGCGGCCAGGAAGCGATCCTCGTTCCGGAAGGTGTAGGCATGGACAAATAGACCTGCTTCATGGGCATTAGGAATCAGGCTAGAGGGAGCAATTGTCGTTTTATCCGCATCGTTGACAGTGCCATCACCATTCACATCATCCGCTGCACCGTCTCCATTGGCATCTACGCCTTCGACAGAAACAATCATCCGCTTCCAGGGACCAATGCCATCCGCGTAGGTTGCAATTTCTGCCAGTCCTTCTGGAGTTTGCAAATCCCCGTAAGTGCGGGTATCACCGCTGACCGCAAAGTCGTAGGGACGCGCATTGACATCCTGATAAATGAGCGATCCATCCAAAGCCACATCGTAGGCATCGAGCAACTGCACCAGGGGAATGTCGGTCTTGGTGTTCAGTTCCTTCAGGTTGGAGACTTCAAAGGACTGGATAAACACACGGCTGGGGTCGGTGAAGTCGGTCTTCTCCAGGGTCGCCAGCAGGGGTTCTTCCAGGGATAGTCCTAGATCGTCGTGGTAGGTGGGGTGCTTGGTTTCGGGATAGATGCCAATCTTCTTACCCGTGTCTTTTTCGACCTGTTTGACCAGGCTGATGATTTCTTCTAGCGTCGGGATCTGGAACACGCCATTGTAAACATCCGTACGGTAGCCCTGGGGCATGATGGCGCGCAGGGTCTTGATTTCCTCCAGGGTAAAGTCGGAGGCAAAGAATTCGTTCTCGTACGTAACGCCATCAATCACTCCGCTGCGTCGGCGGTCGGCAAATTCAGGACGGCTGGCAACATCGGTAGTCGCACCCAGGGTCGGTTCATGACGGGCGATCAACACACCGTCTTTAGTTGATACCAAATCGGGTTCGATGAAGTCAGCACCACGGGCGATCGCCAGGCGGTATGCCTCTAGCGTATGCTCTGGCAATTCCCCACTCGCGCCCCGATGACCAATGACCAATGGGTCTTGTCCGTTCAGAGTGTTGAGGGTGTTGAAATTAGGCGTAGAAATGGGCGCTTCCAGGAGCTTGCCTGTTGCATCGAAGTGAAGCACGTAAGGACCAAATTCATCTCCAATCCAGATGTCACCCTCACCATCGATCACAAAAGACTCAACGTCAAAATCTGCACCGGTTAGCAGTCTTTCGGTCGTGCTTTCATTAACAATGTCAAACGGAATCAGGTTGTCCGGGTCGCTCAGTTGGACAAAGCCTTGAATTTCAACAGCACCATCCCCTTCTTCAGAATCTACAAAGCTCGGATCAACCTGATAAAGACGTAGCAGATAGTCAGCACTGTTCGTTTTAGCGCCAAAACCATTGTCCGAGAGGAACCAGAAAGTCGATCCGTCGCTACCAGGAGCAAACTGGACGCCACTGAAGCCTTGTACGGGTTGACCATCAAAGGGACCAGTACGACCATTCCCTGAAATGGGTTCTCCATTACCGTTATTTGCTCCAGCAGGAGGCCCCTCAGCAAAGGTGTCAGCAGGCAGAGATGCAAACCCTTTTAATTCAGCAGCACGAGTGTCGCTATTCAACGCACTCCCTTGCATCGGTTGGTTTGTGTCAAAGTTTGCCATTCCTTGTCCAGTCCCCTTAAATGTTCAAGATGATGTGAATGAGTAAAAATTCGGAAAATTCTTCATCAGAATAGATGGTTCAATTAGGGCAAATTTCGTTTTCTAGACATGCGAAAATTCAGCACACTGCAACCTATCTAGCAATGCAATGTAATGCACAACACTAAGCAGGTTGCAATATAGCCAAAGCCAAAATCTATACCCTCAAAGACTTTGTCATTGTTAGTTTAAGATGAAGTTAATTTAGCTTTAATAGGTAAATGTCTTGAGGTTAATTTCGCGACTTCATCGTAATTTTTTAATAGTTTTTAAGCAGGGTAAAAAATCCAATTCTATTGGGTGATGCAGATCCAACACGTTCTTATTCATAGCCTCAATTAGCAATAAGTTTTATTGAAAGCTATCTTTTGAATAATATTTTGATGTTGTATAAATAGGAGCTGTATAAATAGAGGTTCTATAAGTAAAAATTCCTTTGTTTTTCTACTGTTATTGAAGAATATCAAGGAAAAATGAATTTCTTTTGTTAAGGCGTTCCTAGTATTTGTTGTGCAGTAATCCTGAAAGAATTGATGCTGCCGCAGTAGTCAGAAAGTAGCCAAAAAGTGCCATTTGAATAGGCAAAAGTAGGCCCTGAAAAGAGGAAAAGGGAGTTTAGGCTCGCATAACTTACTATTGTTTTGTTTTTGCGACTGTTTTTTTGTGACTGTTTTGTTTTTTGCGACACAACTCGCCATCCTACCTCTGTACTAAGAATCTCGTGCAACTCAGCAGAGTAAATAGTGGCTCCACTGAGTTACGCAATTTTAATTAAGACAACCCAAACTTACTATTGTCTTGGCACAAACAGCAGCCTAGTGTAGTTGATGCCACCATCGTTATCGCTGGCAAACCAATATCCCTGATTCGTGACAGCCAGGCTTTCGATCTTCTCTTCAATCCATCTATAATCCGAGAGTAGATCCAGCACCAGGGTTTTTTCTAGCGTTGCACCGGGTTCTGCATTCGCTAAAGAAACCCGATAGATGCGCTTGATTCGAGCATTCGCTGCGCCATTTTCACCGCCCTGATTGTCTCGCTCGACAATTAAAAAACTGCCGTCTGTATCGCGAGCAATCTCGCTCAGCCCAACCCAGCTATCCTCAACGTTATCAGTATCTAATGGGTAGAAATAGTAGTTCCAGGTTTGATTTTCCAGATCGTATTCGGCAATTCGAACCGTGTTTTCTGGGTCTCCCTCAAACTCCCGCTGAATTGCCACATAGACTTTGGTTCCTTCAGCGTTGGTTGCAACTCCTTCAAAGCCAAAGCGGGTAATTGCGCCTGAAGCTGCTTCGGGTAGGGGAATTTCTTGCTGTACTTCACCCCTGCTGTTGACATGGCTGAGTAAGTTGGGGGCTTCCTGCCCTTCGCGATCATCTCCTTCACTGACTACCCAAAAGTCACCAGAGGGCTGCAACGCAATACCTTCCAGGTCATACCTAACGGATTCCCCTTTTTTGGTCAGGGGCAGGGCACTGACGACAGTAGCGGATGAGCCTTCCATCTCAATACGATAAATTCGAGAAGGCGATACTGCGCTATCGGGCACAGCATAGAAGGCATTGAGATCGTTGGGTACTTGATATAGACCGCTAATCGCGCTGAAAGGTAGATCAGCACCCGTGCTGGTGATCTGAGGGGCAGTTGGGCTGTAGGCACTGTCTGCTGGCTCAGTTGAGGCTTGAAAGAAGTCAATTGTGCCATCTTCTTCATTAGAGGTCAGCAGCAGATTACGTTCTGGAATTGCCAGAACTCCTTCGGGAGCCAGCCCGGTTGGCAGAAAGCTAATTAACTCAGGCTTCTCAACATTGCTGATGTCATAGGCGACAACAAAGCTGCCCCGCTCGGAAGCAACAAAGGCGATCGGCTGTTCGCCAAATTCGGCAACGGTGCCGCCTTCCATTTCAATGCCACGATCCTCAGAGCGATCGTCCGGGTATTGCCCTCGGGTAATTGCCAGTTCTTCAACGCTGCTGCCGCTGTCATAAACAACGTTGCCCTCCAGGTCAAAAATTGTCCAACTGCGTCCACCTGACCCGATATTGTCGCCAAAGCTTTCTAAGTCGGTGTCGCCTTCGTTAACCGTGACCAGGTGTTGACCGTCAGGTGTGAAGGCAATTGCATCCGGCTCTCTGCGCCCTTTGAATTCTTCGGTCAGGCTAATTTCGCCATCTTCAGTCCGGTCAGCGAACTGGCTAGAGGTGCCAGCCGAAAAGATGCGAATGATTTGCTCAGAGGCAACATCGATCAGGGCGATCGCATTATTTTCCTGGATCGTGACAGCGGCAGTGCTGCCATCAGGACTAAATTTGACAAACTCCGGCTGCGGGTCTTCAACATAGTTCACCCCTTCGATGCCAGCCAGGTCAATGTCTACAGCAGTGACCGTTGATTCACTGGGGTTGTCCTCATTGATGGTGACAAAGTTGATTGAGCCAGGACGAGAGCCGGGAAGGTTATCGGTATCTTCTTCATCCTCAATCGCTACAATCACTTTGCTGCCGTCTGGGGAAATGTCAGCACTGTCAGGACCAATGCCCAAAAGCTGTACCTGCCCGGTGACCTTGCGAGTTGCCAGGTCAATGAAAACAAGAGTGCCAGGCTGCTGGTCAGCAATTGTTTGTCCAGCATCTTCATCGATGAGGAAAAGAACGGTAGCGATCGCATATTTCCCATCAGGTGTAATTGCAACCGAAGTTGGTTCTCCAGCGACCTCAACCGTTCCAAGCGACTGTGGATTTGCAGGATCGGTAATATCGACAAAGCCGATTTGCTGATCGCTTGAGTTCGTAAAAACCAGCGTATTTCCATCGGGGCTTGCATCAATGATTTCCGCTACTGCACCGCCCACTACATAGCGATTGAGGGGCGCAAAACTCCGAACCTGAGCATCAGCAGCGCCAACAGTACCGAACAGCAAAGCAGTCGAAAAAAGAGAAACAGAAGCAAACCATGTCGGAATAGGAAAATGAACTGGGAACTTCCCCATAAACTCGGCACTCCTCATCAAAATGATGATGTAACAGTTAATCGCAGTCGATGGGAGTATAAAACGATGCAGATTGTTCCTGGTTTATGGAGAGGTTAAGGTGTTACTGCGAGCCAATGTGGTGTTGTATAACTAATAGCTATGATGGACGACGCGCTGCCCCTTTACATTCAAATTGCGGATAAGCTTCGGGGAGAGATTAATTCTTCAGTTTATCAAAAGGGAGATC
>NZ_JACJOR010000543.1:0-3181 GCF_014695615.1 Leptolyngbya sp. FACHB-711 | reverse complement strand
TCTTCTCCGATCGCAGCCTGAGCACAAATCGTTCCCCAGGACAATTCTGTGGTTTTGCTCATTTCTGCTTGCTCGAATGCCACAGAAAATTCCGAAGAGGGAGATGCGGATAAATTCAGTGGCGCAACGATTTTGCCCATTCCGGCAAATGCAGGATGACTGAGATTGATTCCCCCTGTGAAAGAATGGCTTTGCCCTACCCGATCGACTATCGCAACCCCGATCGATCGAGTTCCTGCTATCGCATTTGTCCCTGGTGACGTCAGGTTTGAACGATTGTTCAGCGCGATGACAGGGGCATTGACAGGAGCATTGGCAGAGGTTTCTAACGGATACGCGGGCAGGAATGAATCATCAGACATATCATCAGGAGACGCATCACCAAGGGACACATCACCCAGAAATGAGGCAACGGCGACGTTCGGTTCTGCCAACAGCACGTCAGGGTGGTGGATCAGGCGGTTTGCCAGCTTGAGCGGATTGACGATCGCCCCACGAGTCAGCCGATAAACAAACGCCTTCGGAATTCCAGGAATCAGCTTTACGATCTCCAGCCCTACGGCACGGGTGATGGCTGCGATTTGCTCGATCGTGACCTGGGGCTGAAATTGTAGAGCGATCTCATTGGTTAAATAGATTTCATTGGTTAAATACTCATTGGTCAAATAGAAGATGGGTTGTGCCTGGAAGTGGTTTGGCTCTTTTAATTCGGGATCTCTTGATTCAGATAGTGCGGATTCGGGCTGGGGCAAGCAATAGACGTGACTCACAAAGGCAACCTCAGTCGATTGCTCTGCAGTTCCCTGAAAGGACGATCGCCGCAGTTGTGCCATGACCAATTCGAGCTGAGCCGACTCCACTTGCAGAGCAATTTGTTTGATCGCAGGCAGTTCACGATCGAGTTCACAGCCCTGGTTTCTCACCCACTGCGCCAAGTTGCCGATCGGTCGAATTAAGCCAATCGTAAAGCGATTGGGACATTGTTCTAGCCTAATTTTTGCCCCACCCCGCAGCAGGATTTGTCCTTCCAGGCCGCTCGAATAGCCATCGGGCAAAGGAAATATCCACAGGGGCGAGGCTTCGCTGTTTCCCCTATGGGGTAATCGAGTTGAGCCTGTCATCGGGGAACCCACACCATAAAACACTCGTCAGCCATAGCTTAAACTGCTTCAAGGCAATTCATTTACTCTAGCGACCTTCATGAAGATTGAATCGAGCGAGAACGGCAATGGTAAAATCCCCTAAGACTGTATTCGCTTGCTACCGAACCATCTCCTATAACAATTTCATGCTATTGTTTCACAGCTTTCGCTCCGTTTCTCTGGCTACGCTGGTTTCCCTGGCAAGTGCGATCGCGCTGATTCAGGCAGTTCCCGCAAAGGCACAAACGCCTGCCAGTCCTTCAGACCTCAATGCTGAACCCAGCAGCGAATCGGATCTTCGTCCCCTGGCACAGGACGGAACGCTGCTTAGTCTTAACGGCGGCAGACGTTTGATGGAAGAGGCCAGCAGCGCGGTCTCTGCTCAGAACTATGCCCTCGCGACCCAAAAGCTGCAAGATGCGCGTCAGCTCTTTAATCAGCTCTCGAACTTTCATCAGGAACTCGCCGGAAGCTTTGCCGGAATTGATACCCGAATTGCTGATGACCAGCGGCAGCAGGCGATCGCATCTGCCCAAATGCGCGACCAGGCAACCTATCAGCTTGCGCTCGTCCACCGGGCACAAAACCAGCCAGAGCTAGCCGTTCCCCTGCTGATTCAGATTGTCCGCAGCCAGAACCCTACCCGTGAGCTAGGGCAACAAGCCTATCAGCAACTTTATGAATTGGGCTTTGTCAGTTCGCCGTTTCCGCGATCGGGCGGTCAGTCTACCTCAGCGGCTCCCCAACCGAACCAGGGCAATCAGCAATAGAAATCAACAGTAAAATAGGGTGGTTTAGATTCGTTTGCGCGTTTGATTGCAGGAGCGTTCATGGTTAGCCCAGATCAGGTTGAAGTAATGATCAAAGGGGGATTACCCGATGCCCAAGTTCAGGTTCAGGATCTGACGGGCGGTGGCGATCACTATCAGGTCGTCGTCGTCTCTTCGCTATTTGAAGGCAAAAGTTTAGTGCAGCGGCATCAGCTCGTTTACCGTGCGCTCAACCAAGCCATGTCCTCGGAGGCAATTCACGCTCTGAGCATGAAGACGTTCACGCCCCAAGATTGGGCATCCCAGGCAACTGCCTGATCTGAGCCTGCTGACGTGAATTGGTGAGATTGATTAACGGTCTGACCTGTTCACGCCAATTTTTCGTAGCATAAAAGCGTAAGAACCAAACCCCAATTGCTCTATGACACCCGAAGCACAGCAACGCATTGAAGATTTGATTCGATCGAACAAGATCATGGTGTTTATGAAGGGAAACAAACTGATGCCTCAGTGCGGTTTCTCCAATAACGTCGTGCAAATTTTGAACGTGCTTGGCGTTCCCTTTGAAACCTGTGATGTGCTAGCAGACTCCGAAATCCGTCAGGGCATTAAGGAATATTCAAGCTGGCCCACGATTCCGCAAGTTTACATTAACGGTGAGTTTGTCGGCGGGTCAGACATTCTCATCGAGCTATATCAGAAAGGCGAACTTCAGCAAATGGTTGAAGTAGCTCTCGCCTCCTGATTGAGTCCCTGAACAGAACAAGCCCTAACACAAAACCCTCTGATGTTTGAGCGGTCTCAAGGTCAGAGGGTTTTGCTTTGCTTATCGGTAATCGGGTTCAGATTGGGGCATTTCAAAATTGGAAGGGTCATACAAGTAACGGGTGACTTCTTCTTCAAGGCGATGAATCATAAAGGGTTCGATCGCGTTTGCGTGCCGAAGTGCCGCTAAATAGCCATCAACAAAGAGCCGAAGTTCATCGAACCGATAGCCGCGATTCCACTGCTCGACGAGGGCGTCGGTGAGTCGCTGGTAATAGCGGATCGTTTGAGTATCCTGAAGCATAAGTTAAAGATGATCCAGAATCCTACGATAATAAAGACAAAAAACACGATCAGTAAAATTTCGGTTAGACGCTTAGTTTAGTGCGAATTGCGACATTGAGCAAGATGTACTCTACTGGGTTAGAGGTCGACCGCAAATTTGCCATGAGGTAGGCACAGAAGCGATCTTCAGAATCAACGCCGAATGCACACTAAGTTCAA
>NZ_JACJOR010000542.1:0-21264 GCF_014695615.1 Leptolyngbya sp. FACHB-711 | reverse complement strand
CGCTTGCAGGCTGGGACTCAAGGGATGATTGCGCTGCTGCAAGTTTCCGTTCATGTTCCACCGTCATAAGCTGCGCTAAACGATGGCGCAGATGCTTAAACTGATGCGGCTTCTCTAGACGACGGGTTGCCTTTTGAAAGCGCAACTGGAACAGCTCTTTTTTCACCGAGGCGATCTGGTCACTAATGTCCTGATCACCCATTTCTCTTACTTCGTCGATTTTAGGCAGAGCCATGATTACGACTCCTCCGCTTCGCGCATGATGAACTTCGTTTTAATCGGCAGCTTAAAGGATGCCAGACGCATCGCTTCGCGGGCAGTGGCTTCAGGAACACCCGCAATCTCAAACAGAATCCGACCCGGCTTCACGACTGCCACCCAGTATTCTGGGTTTCCTTTACCAGATCCCATCCGGGTTTCTGCCGGGCGCATTGTCACAGGCTTATCCGGGAAAATCCGAATCCAGATTTTTCCACCCCGGCGAATGTAGCGGGTCATGGCTCGTCGGCTTGCCTCGATTTGACGCGAGGTAATCCAGGTGGGTTCGAGGGCTTGCAGGGCAAAATCACCAAAGTTGATTTCATTGCCTGAAGTGGCTAACCCTCTCATCCGCCCGCGCTGCTGCTTGCGGAATTTAGTTCTTCTAGGACTTAACATCTTGAGTACCTTTGATCAGATGTAGGAGTTCTGTTTAACCTTCGTTCGAGCGGTCTTCGTACTGCTGACGACGACGGGGCTGACGACGACGGGGCTGGTTTGCAGGAGCAGATGCCGGAGCCACTTCTTCCTGTCCAGGAATAATCTCGCCTCGGAACACCCAGACCTTGATGCCCAGAATCCCGTAGATGGTTTGAGCCGTCTTGTAAGCAAAATCAATGTCTGCTCGCAGCGTATGAAGGGGAACCTTGCCTTCGCGGGTGTATTCCGTCCGCGCAATCTCTGCCCCGTTCAGACGACCGCTCACCTGAATCTTGATTCCCTCGATTCCAGCCCGCTGCGCCCGTTGGATAGCCTGACGCACAACACGACGGAAGGAAACCCGACGCTCAAGCTGCTGTGCCACGTTTTCTGCAATCAGAGCAGCATCGGCATCGACTCGCGCCACTTCCACCACATTAATCCGGATCTGGCGGTTGCTGTCGCCCAATGCCTTTTGCAGGTTGGTTCGCAGTTCCTCGATCCCCTGTCCACCCCGACCGACGACGACGCCCGGACGAGAGGTATGAATTTCGAGGTCAATCTGATCCGCTTTGCGCTCAATTCGAATCATGGCAATGCCCGGACTCTCAAGGCTCTTGAGCTTCATCGGGTTCTTTTCCAGGAAGTTGCGGATCGTGTAGTCCTCCTGAAGCAGTTTTGGATAGCGACCCGCATCGGCAAACCAGCGAGACTTGTGCTCCTGGGTAATGCCGAGACGAAAGCCGACTGGATGAATTTTCTGTCCCACGGTTTGTCCTCGTAATAGTCAGAAAGTATGAATTGCAAGTCTTAGCCTTCGATCTAGTCCGCAGATTCGCCTGGGGCGACGGCGATCGTAATATGGCAGGTCGGCTTGCGGATTTGATAGGCACGCCCTTGAGCACGGGGACGGAATCGCTTCAGTACAGGTCCCTGATCCGCAAATGCCTGAGTGATTACGAGGTCAGTAGGGGTATACCCAACGTTATGTTCAGCGTTCGCAACCGCAGAGCGAAGCACTTTTAGCACTGGGTCGCAGGCGCGATAAGGCATAAATTCCAGGACAATCAGGGCTTCCCGGTAGGAGCGTCCCCGAATTTGATCCAGCACACGACGCACCTTATGGGGCGACATCCGGATATAGCGGGCGACAGCTTTTACTTCATCAGAACTAATGGTTGGCATCGTTTTCTCCTAGCTTCTAGCGATAAGTTTCTATTGAACTAAGACCGACTAGAGCGGCTATTTTTTTTATCGACGGGCTTTCTTATCGCTTTTCGCGTGACCCCGGAAGGTGCGAGTCGGCGCGAATTCTCCGAGCTTATGACCGACCATTTGCTCTGTCACATAGACCGGAACGTGCTGTCGTCCGTTGTGTACGGCGATCGTGTGTCCGATCATTTGAGGCAGAATCGTCGAAGCTCTCGACCAGGTTTTGATCACCTGCTTGTCGCCCTTGGCGTTCAAGTTTTCAACTTTTTTAAGCAGGTGGTCAGCAACAAACGGACCTTTTTTAAGCGAGCGAGACATGGCTACCAGTTAACCTTGTGATGAACGTTAGACGGAACAAAAAGAGCGATACATACTGCGTTCAAGCTGTTCTTAGACGAGAGGTTGGCCGAACGCAGATGCGAATTATGCCTCCCGTCCGCCACGACCCCGCTTCGAGGTACGACGACGACGGCGGACAATCAATGAATTGCTCAGCTTCTTCTTCTTGCGAGTCTTCGCGCCCAGAGCAGGCTTACCCCAAGGCGTAACCGGACCGGGACGACCGATCGGCGCACGTCCTTCACCACCACCATGCGGGTGATCTACTGGGTTCATCACGCTGCCTCGCACTTCCGGTCTACGTCCTTTCCAGCGAGTGCGACCCGCTTTACCCAGGCTCACGTTTCTGGCTTCCGCGTTACCCACCTGACCGATCGTGGCATAGCACTCGCGGCGAATTAGGCGAACTTCTGTCGAAGGCAGACGCAGGGTGACATAGTTGCCTTCCTTTGCAACGACCTGTGCGCCAGTGCCTGCTGCCCGCACAACCTGACCGCCCTTACCAGGAACCAGTTCAACGTTGTGAACTGTCGTACCCAGCGGCATATTGCCCAACGGCAGCGCGTTGCCGATTTCAAACGGAGCCTCAGGACCAGAAATTACCGTTGCGCCCACCGCCAGATTGGCCGGATGCAGGATGTACCGCTTCTCACCGTCCTGGTAGTACAACAGCGCAATTCGAGCGTTCCGGTTGGGGTCATACTCGATCGCCGCGACCTTCGCAGGAATATTGTGCTTGTTGCGGTAAAAATCGATGATGCGGTAGAGCTTTTTATGTCCACCGCCCCGGTGACGAGTAGTGATTACGCCCCGGTTATTGCGTCCCTTTTTCCGATGGACGGATGTCGTTAGCGATTTTTCCGGTTCAGACTTCGTGATTTCAGCGAAATCAACAACTACCCGCTGACGGGTTCCGGGTGTATAAGGTCGATAGCTACGAATACCCATAATTTAAAATCCTCAGAGGCTAGACTTCGGGGAAGAGCGTAATCGAGTCACCCTCTGCCAGAGTCACGATCGCCTTCTTGTAGTGAGGGCGATTGCCCTGGAACCGTCCGACACGACGCGCTTTATAGGGAGGGACTTGCGTATTGACCTTTATGACCTTGACATCAAACAGTTCTTCGATCGCCGCTTTGATCTGATATTTATCAGCTTTAGGGGAAACCTCGAACACATACTTGTTCTGTTCCAGCAGCAGAGTCGCCTTCTCCGTAATTAAGGGACGGCGGATCAAATCTGGAAGAGCGCGAGAATCAATCTTCACCGTAAACCTCCTGAATCTTGGCGATCGCAGACTGGGTAATTACAATCTTGTCTGCGTTCAAAATGTCAAATACGTTGAGGTTGCTTGCCGTTATCAGCCGGAGGCGATCGATATTGCGAGCAGACAAATAAACGTTGTCTTCGCGATCGGCGGTGATGATCAGCACCTTAGAATCTGCCTCAACTCCCCAGCGCGTGAGAGCCTGAACCAGCTCCTTCGTTTTGGGACGCGGCAGTTGATCTACAAAATCAGCCACCACAACCAGGTCTTGGTTCCGACCGACCAGAGCCGTTCTGAGTGCCAAACGACGCTCTTTGCGGTTCATTTTGGTCGAGTAGTCGCGTGGCTTCGGTCCAAAGATCACGCCACCGCCCCGCCAGAGGGGTGAACGGTTAGAACCGGCTCTTGCCCGACCCGTTCCCTTTTGCCTCCAGGGCTTACGACCGCCGCCGCTGACCTCTGCGCGGGTTTTTGCGGAAGCCGTTCCCTGTCTAGCGTTGTTCATCTGCCGCACCAGTGCCCGATGCACTACGTGAGCAGCACTTGTTTCTTTAGCAACTCGCAGTTCCAGGGAAGCTTGACCCACTTCCGCACCCTGCCAGTCTTTTACTACACAGTCAACCATAGGTCGTCTCTACTCTCTCTTGGGCACTGCCGCCAGGAATTTGCTGTGGAATTAGCGTCCTGGGGGCGATCGTTTTACTTCGCTCGTCCGACTAACTTTGCAGGCACGATATTCACCAGCGCACCTGGCTTACCCGGCAGCGCACCTTTGATCAGGATCAGGTTGCGCTCTGCATCGACTCGAACCACAGTCAACTTACGGATCGTGACGCGGGCATCACCCAACTGACCTGCCATCCGCTTACCGGGGAAGACCCGTCCGGGGGTTGTACCTGCACCCGTGGAACCGGGCAGACGGTGGTTCTTAGAACCGTGCGCCATCGGACCCCGCTTGAAGTTGTGCCGCTTCTGGTAGCCTGCAAAGCCACGACCAATACTGGTTCCGACCACATCCACGGTTTGACCCGCTTCAAAACGATCGACGGTCAACTGCTGTCCTAGCTCGAACTCGCTGGGGTCTGCCAGACGATACTCGTGCAAATGACGCAGCGGACCTGCACCCGCTTTCGCTAAGTGACCCATCTCAGGCTTATTAATTGCCTTTTCTTTAATTGCGCCATAGCCCACCTGAATAGCAGTGTAGCCATCGGTTTGCTTGGTTTTAACCTGTGTAACGGTGCATGGACCCGCCTGAACGACGGTGACAGGAATCGCAACGCCCGCCTCGTCGAAAATCTGAGTCATGCCTACTTTTGTGCCGAGAATGCCAACAGACACTGTGACGAATCCCCCTTTCTCGCGGTTTGCATAAGGAGCAGAACTGCGATCGCCTCAACAGTCCATTTGGCTCCAAATAAACACAGACTATGCAGGCTCCCTTCAGCCAAGGCTCAAGAGAACCACACAGTTATTCTGTGAATGCTGTTTCACTTATAGGATTGAACGCGCAAGAAGCTAACCAATCTCCTGATTAACCTGACGCAGTCAGCCCAAATTGGCTTAGGACTTTAGTGAACAATGTTCGCTAAGTATCCTCAAACCAGACCTTTCAGCAAATTCCGGCAGGTGACGGGTAGATGAACTTCGCTCAGGAAGTGCCTTCCAGCAACGCTAGATTTCCAACGAATCAACTCAGCCCTCTGAAATGTGGCTGGGACTCAATCAAACGACAGGCGTTTCCCCACACTCAATACCAGAGAAAAATTTGCTGTCCAATTTTGGCAACAGCTACTTATCATAGCGAATGATTTCGGATTTGTCTATAGGGTAGGACGGGACGAAGTAGGGCGATCGCAGGAGACGCATTAAGGCTGGGAATGTCAGCAGCACTCTAAAATAAATTGAAAGATAACATTGCAGGAATTACAAAACCAGGCATTGCAGTTGCCCCTTGGCGATCGCTGGCCTTTGGTGCAGTCATTGTTGAGTTCAATTCAACAAGAAACGCTAGGGTTAAACCCTCCCTCCTCAACGTGAATTCTCCAACTGGTCTTGATCCCTAGACTCAAAGCTTGATTGGTGTCATTCAGCTAGGTACAGAAGAGCTTACAGAATCGGCTAGAGACAGTACTACGGTCTAATTATCTAATTCATTGGTGCTGCTTATTAGGTTAATTAGGAATGCAGGAGGCTGGATCGCCGTCCTGAATGTAGATGCGCTTGCTCGACGATCGGGTGACCCTTATAATCTAGGGTTGTAAGTCCGCAATGATTGCCCGGAATGCTAATTCATGGCATTTGTCGGTTGATGCGGCGAGCGGTTCATGATGGGATAGCCATTCTGCCTATTATTTATAAGGTCAAGCAGGATTTATGGCATTAATTACGACTGGCAAGGATTTTATTCGCGGGCTAGAGACCTCTGGATCGGTAGGGGTGTCTGTGCCTCTAGAGGGCGGACACGAAGGACGGTATCAGCGGCGGCTGCGAGCTACGGGCTATGGCATGATGCACATTACCGCGAGAGGACTGGGCGACTTGCCTGCCTATCTGCTGCGGACTCATGGCGTGCGTCCTCCCCACTTGGGTAAGAAGAATACCGGTCGTGAAGGAGCAGTGGGCTATGTATATTATTTGCCGCCTGCCATTCAGTCTCAGCTAGAGGCACTTCCAGCGAACTCGAAAGGTTTAGTGATTTGGCTGCTTGAGGGCTTTGTGCTGTCTCAGCAAGAGCTACAGTTTTTGACCACGCTGCCAACGATCGAACCAAAGGTGAAAGTTGTTGTGGAGATGGGGGGCGGTCGCAGCTTTATCTGGAAGCCGTTGCAGGACTATATTACGGCTGCATAGCACAGCATTATTTCGGCACCGAATATCTTGATAAATCTGAGCAGCCTATGTTTCAACGATCGCAGTTGGCATAGGTTGTTTTTTAGGCTGCTTTCGTCCGTCTGAGCATCAATCCAAAACATTTTGATGTTTGATGTCTCTGATCTATCGTTGAGCGGGAAAGCTAAGAAGTAAGCCTGCCGCACTTTCAAAGAAAAGCTGCAAGACGGTTATCGATCGCTAATCGTTTCTCATCGTTCGCTTAAATCACACGCAGCAGGTTAAAAGGCAGCAAAGCGAAGGAGACTCATTCCGCTCCCTTACCTAAGATGGCAATTGCAGTGAAGCAAACTCTTTATCAAACAAAGTCTGGTAAACCGATTCTTGTCCTCACACCAACTGGGCGATTGGACATCACAACTGCATCACAGTTCCGCTCTAAACTCCAGGACTGTATTGCCAAAGTCAGTCCAAATGTAGTGATTAATCTAAGCCAGGTCAGTTTTATTGACAGTTCCGGCTTAGCAGTTCTTGTTGCGGGAATGCGAGATGCAGACCAGGGGAAAGGTAGCTTTCGCCTATGTGATGTGCATCCAGAGGCGAAGTTAGTCTTTGAAGTGACAATGATGGATTCTGTATTTCAGATTCTCAATACAGAAGCAGAAGCACTGGAAGGAGTCTCAGTTGCCTGATGCTTTTATGCAGTTTCTCATAAAAGTAATCTTCTGCAATAGAAAAACCCTGTGAAGCAGGGCATGAGAAAAGCTGAGAAGTTGACTCAGCGAAAGTAAGTGATGCCAGGTACAAACCACGAGACATCCACTGTGAGAGACGGGAGCAGACAACAGGAGCTTTGCTTTAGCAGTGGCTCTGCTTCTAGTCTTCGTGGTCTTCAAAAGGATCTTCCAATTCTCTTGAAGGTGGTCCAAACGAAGTGTAGACTGAGATCCCAGTGATTGCCACCAGGAAGACGGCGATCGTAATGCTAAGAACTGTTGCGGGTTCCATATTTGAGAAATTCATCAATAGTATTATCCTTATAATATTACGGATCGTTAAAATCTTAGAACGCTTAGAAAGGGTAACACATGGCACAGCGGACTCGGTTGGGAGATGTTCTTAAGCCCCTTAACTCTGAATACGGTAAAGTTGCCCCCGGTTGGGGAACTACGCCTCTGATGGCAGTCTTTATGGGACTGTTCTTTGTGTTCCTGTTGATTATTCTTCAGATTTACAACTCCTCGCTCATTCTAGAAGGCGTGAACGTGGACTGGTCAAGCCTCGGAAGCTAATTCAATCGCTAATTCAATTATTTATTTCAAATTGATCCCCGGCTTCGTCTGGGGATTTTTGCATAGAAAAATTACTCGATCGGACAAGTGAATTGTCTACCAGGAAACTACACTAGATCTTGTGAGACGTTCGATCGCTTAGAGAGGAAGAAGCATGAATTTCTTCGGCATTGGCTTACCCGAAATGACCCTGATTCTGGTGCTGGCACTGCTGATTTTTGGTCCCAAGAAGTTGCCTGAAATCGGTCGAAGCCTGGGTAAAGCACTACGTGGTTTCCAGGAAGCCTCGAAAGAATTTGAGAATGAATTTAAGCGAGAAGCAGAGCGAATTGAGAAATCAGTGAATGAGCCGATTAAGGCAACCCTTGAAACTCCGGCTCCTAAGGCTCTTACACCTGCTGAAGAAACTAAAATTGTTGATGCGACGATCGCAGATTCACCGGAAGCAGCTCATTCTGAAACTACCCCTGAAGCGGCGAGCTCTCAGCAAGGCTAAATTCAACTCATAAATTATGGCATCCGCGACTTCTTCCTCGGAGGTGAAGCCACAGCTTATTGTGGGGCTGGGCAATCCGGGTACAAAATACGATCAAACCCGTCACAATATTGGCTTTGAGGCGATCGATCGGCTCGCTCAAGTCTGGAAAATTCCGCTGGGTGAAAATCGTAAGTTTCAGGGCATTTTCGGTGAGGGGCAGGGCAGCTATCGGGAAAAGATTCGGCTACTGAAGCCTTTGACCTATATGAATCTGTCCGGGCAGTCAATTCGCGCTGTTGCAGACTGGTACAAAATTCCGCCAGAAGCAATTCTGGTGATTTATGACGAAATGGATTTGCCGATCGGTCGTTTGCGGCTGCGGCAGTCTGGTTCAGCGGGCGGACACAACGGCATGAAGTCAGCCATTTCGCATCTGAATAGTCAGAATTTCCCGCGAATGCGAATTGGAATTGGCAGTCCAAAAGGAAAGAACGCGAATCCAGATACCCAGGTGGTGAATCATGTGCTGGGACGATTTTCAGTGGCAGAAAGTCGAGTGATGAATGAAGTGCTGGATCTGGTGGTGAAGGCGATCGAGCTGAGTCTGAAAGAGGGAGTGCCGAAGGCGATGAGCCTGTATAACAATCAAGCGATCGAGCTGGAATCAAATTCGACAGCTTCTTAAACGCAGAAAACGGGGCCAGTTGCGGGATCCAACCCCCTAAATTCCCCATCAACGGGGGACTTTGAGTTTTTTGGAATGGGGAGCCTGCGAAAGGAATGCTTGCCGATCGCTAATTGCGAAGGTTGCGGGTCAGGAAAGGCAACGCTGACAGAATTCGATCGCAGCTTTGATCTCCTGCGTTTGTTGGGGATATTGGATTGGGGGACGATCGATCACGATTAAAGAAATCTCCAATTCATTTGCAACTTGCTGTTTGGTGTCTTCCCCTCCGGCGGAACCTGATGCCTTTGTAACGACAAGGGAGATTTGCCACTGTTGCCAGAGGGCGCGTTCCAGATCGATCGAAATTGGAGGGCGCAGGGCAATCAGACGATCGGGGGTGAATCCGGCGTTTAAGGCAGTTTCTAGTGCAACTTGGGAAGGCAAAATTCGGGCGAAGAGGGTCGATCGCGTTTGCCAGGGTTGAAAGAGCATCAGGGGGCGATAGCCGATCGTGAGCAGCACCCGTTCTCCGGCTAATCGATCGCTGGCAAACAATGCATTAAAACTGCTGAAGTGAATTCCATCCGATGCAACCGATTGCCGCTCATAGCGCAGGTAGGGCAACTGATATTTGATCGAAGCGTCGATCGCCATCTGAGAAACTGCTACGGCAAAGGGATGGGAGACATCCACGATACAGAGAACTGAGTGGTTTTGAAGGAAACGCAGCAGGCTTTCAGGTTGCAATCGTCCTACCCAAATTTGAACTGAGGGATCACTGGGGTAAAGCGATCGGGCGGATTCTGTGGTGACTGTAACAATGCAAGCAATGCCCGAAGCAACAAGCGCTCGGACTAACGCTGCGCTTTCTTGAGTGCCGCCGATGATCCAGACGAGAGCCATTCGCATGTTCTTTAAGCAGTGGGTTTATAAGTGGCTCATCGCCGTCGCGTCTTTGATCACTGCTAAAACTTCTCCTGGCTGCGAAAGCATTGGAACGTGGCTGGATTCCAGCACGGTAGTGGTTGCTCCAATTCGTTTTGCGGCATCGTGCTGATAATGGGGCGAAACGGACTGGTCGGAGTTTGCAACAATATACCAACTTGGCTTATTTTTCCATGCAGGTTGTGAAGTTGCTTTTGTTTGCGACAGCGATGCAGGTGCCGCAGTTTGAGTCGCGTAAAGCAAGGCAGCTTCTTCAGCCGGAAGGTCGCCTGCAAAGGACTTTTGCATTCCTTCTTTGGACAGCCAAAGAAACCCATCTTGCTCCTCAACATATTGCAGCACGGGAGGGGCAGTGTATTGAGTCAGCAGATCAATCATCGATTCGTCGCGATCGGGAGCAACCGCCGCTATATACACCAAGCCAGCAACTTTCTCATCGTTACCAGCTTCGGTAATGACGAACCCTCCCCACGAATGCCCCACGAGAAGGCAATTTCCTTCGACGCGAGCCAAAGCACGTTTCGTTGCCGCAACGTCATCAGCCAAAGAGGTGAGTGGGTTTTGCACGGCAATCACTTCGTAGCCTTCCGCTAGTAGCGGTGGAGTAATTTTGCTGTAGCAAGAGCCATTAACCCAAAAACCGTGAACCAAAATAATATTCTTAATTCTGCTCATCAGCACCTTCCTACAGCGTTTTACTTTGTATTCGCTTTACTGAATTCGCTTTACTAAATTCACTCTACTGATAGACAAGAGGTATGCAGGCTTTGTAATGCAGGAGACTGTCTATTCGCAGCTTTTTTTTAGCAGGAATTCTGATAATTTGCTGGAGCCATTTACCGCAATTACAGCCAGGGAACTCCTGAAGTTCTTAATCCGACAGTACTCAGGAGAATCACTCCACCGTGCTACGGAAAATGACCAGACTTCGATAAAGTAAGGTCTGAACCCGATCGCGATCGACTCCATCTGTGCCAGTGAGACCATGAGAAAGGTAGATCTATCCAAAGCCACCTCGCAGTGGCAGTTTCAAACCAATCACGCCTGGATATTTGCCATTGTATGGATTGGTTTAGCAACTGGGATTGCATTTTGGCTGCATCTGGGCAGCATCGGCTTGGTGGATGAAACCGAACCGCTTTTTGCGGAGGCAGCACGGCAGATGAAGATTACGGGCGATTGGATTACGCCTTACTTCAATGGAACCACGCGATTTGACAAGCCGCCGCTCGTTTACTGGATCATGGCGGTTGCCTACCAGACGGTGGGCGTGAATGAATGGTCAGCCCGTTTTCCTTCTGCGCTGGCAGGCACTTTTTTGGCAGCGATCGGGTTTTATACGCTGCGTCGGTTTGGGTTTGCGCGTCCGGCAAGGGCGATCGAAGCCGGTGAAGCTCAAGCGGCAGAAAGGCCCATTCCTCCGCAAATTGACCGTCAGCTCTGGATTGCTGCCCTGGTCGGGTCTGCTGCAATGGTTTTGAATCCGCAGACGATCGTTTGGGGCAGGACGGGCGTATCCGATATGCTGCTCAACGGCTGTATTGGCGGTTCGCTGCTGGCGTTTTTTTGCGGCTATGCTCAGCCCGATCGGGCGAAGACGCAACATCGCTGGTACATTGCTGCCTATGTTTTGAGCGCGCTGGCAGTGCTCACAAAAGGACCAGTCGGCATCGTGCTTCCCGGCATGATTGTGCTGGCGTTTCTCCTCTATATGGGAAACCTGTGGACTGTGCTGCGAGAACTGAAGCTGATTCAGGGCGCGTTGATTTTTGCGGCGATTACTGTGCCCTGGTACATTTTGGTGACGCTGGCGAACGGCGATGCGTTTATTGAGTCTTTTTTCGGCTATCACAACATCGAGCGATTTACCCAGGTGGTGAACCGTCACTCGGCTCCCTGGTATTTTTACTTTCTGGTTGTGTCTGCTGCCTTTGCGCCCTGGTCGATTCATTTACCTGCCGCCTTTGCCCAACTGCGATTTTGGAAGCGGCATTCCTGGCAGCAGCAGCCCCGCTCTAGTCACCTCGGAGTCTTTGCGCTGATCTGGTTTGCGATCGTGTTTGTGTTTTTTACGATCGCCGTCACCAAACTCCCTAGCTATACGATTCCGCTATTGCCTGCAAGTGCGATTTTGGTTGCGCTGTTCTGGAGTGACCAGATGAGCCGCCCAAGCCTTAACCCAAGGAGCAATCGATTTGCCTGGGTCAGTCATGCCGTGAATGTGGCAGTGCTGTTTGGTTTGGCATGGGCAGTGTATTACAGCCCAAACTGGCTAGGAGACGACCCGGAACTGCCGAACTTGCCAAATGCGCTTCGTCAGGCAGGAATTGAAGTTTGGGGTGGCGTTGCGTGGGCGACTGTGGCGATCGTTGGATTGATTTTTCTGCTGCGTCGTCAGGGACGATGGCTCTGGGCGGTGAATCTGGTCGGTTTTGTTGCCTTTGTGCTGCTAACCCTGATGCCCGCTGCTGCTTTGATGGATGCAGAACGACAGCTTCCTTTACGACAGCTTTCCCAGAAGATTGTGCAGGTGCAGCAGCCGAATGAACCGATCGTGATGATTGGCTTTGGTAAACCATCGATTGTGTTTTATACCGATCGTCAAATTGAATTCATCCCTGACCCGGACGATGTGATTAAAGATCTGCGCGATCTCAGCACTGCGAATCCCATACCGCCCAGTATTTTGCTGCTGGGACGAGATGTGAAAATCCGCGAAGCAAAGCTGCGACCGAGACAGTATGAGGCGATCGCAGAGGCAGGGATTTATCGGCTCGTCAGGATTCGGATCCCGTTTCAAAGGTAGCCTCTCGTCTGACTCAAATCCCCCCGCACCTCCTCATCCCTTCACCTCTTGCTACAATGACAAAGCTCGATCAGAACCTTGTCAATCAATATGCAAGCTCGCAGAATTGCCCGTGAACTCGCCCTGCTCAGCGTTGGTCAGCTTCCCAGTAAGCCGCAGCAGCTTCAGACCCAGCAGCTTCAAGATATTGTTTTGGCGGCGATCCGAACTTTGACGACTGAGGTACAAGACACGCTGGAAACGGCTGCGGCAGAACTTAGTCGCGGGAGCGATCGACTGCTAACCAGTGAAACCAGAGCGATTGACCTCAACAGTGCAAAAGCAATGGTGACGGAAGCGATCGAGCTAACCCAAAAGGCGATCAATCGAATTGGAGCATCCCTGGAGCTGCCTGAATTTATTCAGCTTGTAAATCAGAAAGAAGTCCGTGCCTATGCGATGGAACTGCTGACTCAGGTGCAGACAAACCGCTCGAAGGTCGATCACCTGCTTGGTGAGTCAATGGTAGATTGGCAGCTTAATCGTTTAGCGCGAGTTGATCAAGATATTTTACGCATTGCGGTGACGGAAATGTGGGTGCTGGGACTGGCTCCACAGGTAGCAATCAATGAAGCGGTTGAGCTAGCGAAGCGATATAGCGGCGACGAGGGACATCGGTTTATTAACGGAGTGCTGCGGCGGGTGAGCGATCGTCTTAATAATGCCGCAAGGACTTCTGATGCTCAAGGCTGAGATAATACTCAAGGCTGAGAATTGTTCATCCTGCAAAGGGGCGATCGTTCTCATGCAGGCTAAGTGGCTCAACCGCAATCCGTAATATCCCTCTCTACCTAAAGGTAGAGGAAGTTGAAGAAGGTAAACCGGTACTATAAAACCACTGGAGAACAAAACCTGAAAGGCATTTGCGTACAGATAGGCAGTCCTCACGGGCTGCTTTTTATTTGGCTTTCAGTCCTGCTTGAGGATGAGTTGCGCGCTTCAAAAACCTCTCCTACTGCTGTGTTTCTCCTGTAACTATAGGCTGATTCACGTTTAAATCTTAGCCAGTTAATATAACTACAATAAAATTGCGCTTTTGGTAAACGATAAAGCCAATAGTGGCTGAAATTGCCTCAGGTTTTGAATTTTGTCGTTTCAGGTCGGTTGTCGAAAAAGCTGTTCTAGGTTTGCGCTCAATCTTGCAGGGCAACATTCAGAACAACATTTGAGCAGCTTTAATTATCTCCAACGTTTCCTGGACCTTGCCCTTGAGATTCTTTCAGTTCAGGGTCAACTTGTTGCGCTTCAAAACGGGCTTTTATTCAGTTGAGAGGGCATGAGTGAAAAAGAAACGTTGCGCTCCTGAAAAGCTTCTTCCTATAGATTTCGTTTGCTCAGTTCCGTTTGCAAAACAGTTATGACAACCGATCGCTACCTTATCGGCGTTGATATTGGAACCACTAGCACCAAGGCAGTCCTGTTTACGCTGGCGGGTGAGGCAGTGCAGCAGGCATTGATTGAGTATCCGCTTTATTCACCAACTCCGGCAACCGCAGAGCAAGACCCAAACGAGATTTTTCTGGCGGTGCTGAAAACGATTCAGCAAGTTGTTCAGGCGAGCGGGGCAAAGCCAGGCGAAATTGTTGGTTTATCGTTCAGTTCAGCGATGCACAGTCTGATTCTGATGGATAAGGACGATCGCCCTTTGACCCGCAGCATTACCTGGGCGGATAACCGCAGCGCAGCCTGGGCACAGTCTTTAAAGCAATCGGGTCAGGGACACGAAATCTATCTACGAACCGGGACGCCCATTCACCCCATGTCTCCCCTGGTGAAGCTGCTGTGGCTGCGGCAAGACCAGCTCGATTTGTTTCAGCAGGCAGCACGGTTTATTTCTATCAAGGAATACGTCTTTTTTCGGCTGACGCGCCGCTATGTCGTGGATTACTCGATCGCGTCTGCAACCGGACTGCTGAATCTAAATCGTCTGGAGTGGGATAGTGAAGCATTAGACATCGCTGGAGTTCGGCCTGCCCAGCTTTCCGAACTGGTTCCGACCACCTATTTGCTAAAGCCAATCCAAACTGACTTTGCGGCAATCATGGGCATTGCGCCAGAAACCCCGATCGTGATGGGAGCCAGTGATGGGGTGTTATCTAATCTGGGCGTGGGGGCGATCGAGCCGGGTGTATTTGCAACGACGATCGGGACGAGTGGGGCAATTCGGGCAGTGATCGATCGTCCGGTGACGGACCCGCAGGAGCGGCTATTTTGCTATCCACTGACCAAGCAGCACTGGGTTATTGGCGGCGCAGTCAATAATGGTGGAATTGCCCTGCGATGGGTGCGCGATCAGTTTGCCGATGCCGAGGTTGCGCTGGCAAAGCAAAGGGGACAAGACCCCTATGACCTGATAATGCAGCAGGCAGAAGCCGTTTCCCCGGGCGCGGATGGGCTGCTATTTCATCCCTATTTGCTGGGGGAACGATCGCCGCTATGGAATGCAAATGCACGCGGGTCTTTCTTTGGGCTAACCCTGAATCACACGCGGGCGCATATTACCCGTGCGGTACTAGAGGGGGTGCTGTTCAATTTGCTCATTGTGCTTCAGGCACTCGAAGATTTTGCAGGTACGGCGAAACGCATTCAGGCAACAGGTGGCTTTGCACGATCGGCTCTCTGGCGGCAAATGATGGCAGACATTTTCGATCGGGAAATTACCATTCCGGCACAGCACGAAAGTTCTTGTTTAGGAGCGGCAATTGTAGGGCTTTATGCGTTGGGTTTCATTGATTCGCTCACCCTTAGCACAGCCATGATCGGCGAAACATTGCGACACCAGCCGATTGCTGCCCACACTGCTCAATATCAGAAGCTCTTTCCGGTTTATCAGCGATTATTAGACTGCTTTCAGCGTGAATATGAAACGATTGCACAACTGCAATCTTATTTGAAGGCAAAGTAATTGATTGAATTGTTTGATTAAAAGAATATCTTTTAGTGGCTCTATCAGAAGGGCTAGATTAATCTTCTGCCTATCCCAAGGATGATGTGATTCGCAACAAAGCGAGCGTGAATAGAACATGAAACGGTAACGCAATAAAAACGAGCGCGCTCATTTTTTGAAACATTTTGATACATTGCAGAGGAATAAAAATTGAGGAACAAAAAATGAATCAATGGCATCAAATTCGCCGCATTCTTGTGGCATTCATGGCAATTTTTGTTTTAATGACATCCGTTGCTTGCAGTACGGCAACTCCAGAAGCTAGCACGGCACCCGATCACAGTCTCAACAGAGTTGGTCAGTTCGATAATCTGTCGCGGGGTGATACAACTCAGGGCGACCAGTATGCAGACTGGGTAATTCAAACTAGCCACGGCTTAATCAAAGATGCTTATGTGCGTGACAACGATAAGCTTGGCGTTGTGATTTCAAAGGAAGTTCGACCGGATGATGTGAAGCCGCTCGCTCGATCGCTGGCACAGGGATTTCGCCGCAGTGCGCCTAACCATGATCTAACCGTTCTGGTTTATGCACCCGATAAGCAGCTTATCTTGACTGCAAAATACGACAGCAAAACGCAGCAGGTGAACTATCAGGGTTAAAGCGGTTAATGCCATTCACGCGATACCAATTGGCATGATTGCGCACTCATTCGGTAAAAGCACTCGCACAAACCCATAGCCATGCTGGGGAGCTAATTCTCAGCAAGCAATTGATACTTTAGGAGACGACTCATGGCAAGTCATGATGAATATAAGCGTCAGATCATGCAAGATTTGGCGAAAGGCAACAGCGAAAAACTTGATGATGTCAGCAGCGGCAAGGAATACGAAAACTTCGACGATTTTGCCCGTCGCTCGACCCGTGAAGAAAGACGTGCCATCTTTGGACGATCGTTCCACCCCGACCGAATTCCTACTAACCAGATGGAGCCGGAATTGCAGAAAGCCGTGGCTCAAATTCATTCTCACGAGCGGGATGATGTCGCGCGGGAGTTTTTTCATCAGTTTAAGAAGCGCGGTTTGAGCGATCACGATCTAGAAAAGCAGCTCGGCTTATCAACCCACACCCCTGGACGCATGACGGCAGATGATGTGAGCAAACTAGCTTCCTTTGCCTATCACTATCACCCGGATATCTTCCAGGAAGTGTTGGCAGACCAGCCAGCAATCCTGAAATTTATCAGCAACCCGATGGTGGGTGCAGCCTTGGGCGCAGTTGCCGCTAAATGGCTGGGAAACCGCCACTAAAACGGACATTTCACCGTTTGCTGCGTTAATAGAATACTGTACTAAAGCGACTGCCAATTTCCTTACAAAGTTAGGGTTTATGGCAGTTGCTTTTGTTAATTCGATCGCCTTTTGTATTTCCTGACTGCGATGAGGAAATTTATTGAATTAGTCTTATCTGATTAGTCTTAGAGGATGTTTGAAAGGTCACCATTATGACCCGAACTGCTCCCCCTCGCCCCACTTACAGATAAAAAACAGCACAAAAAAAGGCGGACAAACTGCCCACCTTAAGAATTTAATTCAATTAGCTAACGATCGAAGTTAACTTATCGCTTCGCCAGCTTTTTGCTCATTTTCCGCAGACGAATCGAAGTCGGAGTGACTTCTAGCAGCTCATCGGGACCAATGTATTCCAGTGCCCGTTCCAGGCTCATGTCTACCGGGGCTTGCAGCTGGACGAGTTCATCGCCGCTGGCTGCCCGGTGGTTAGTGAGCTGCTTTGCCTTGCAGACGTTCAGTTCCAGGTCTTGCGGACGGTTGTGTTCGCCCACAATCATGCCTTTGTAGACCTTTGTGCCGGGCGTAATGAAAAAGACTCCCCGATCTTCAGCGTTTTTCATTGCGTAAAAAGTGGCTGTACCTTCCTCAAAGGAAATCAGGACACCGTTGCGGCGCATATCCAGTTCGCCAACGAGTGGGCGATAGTCGAGGAAGCTGTGGTTCATGATGCCGTCGCCGCGGGTCAGGCGCATAAAATCGCCCCGGAAGCCAATCAGACCCCGTGCCGGAATCACAAACTCAAGCTGAGTTCGACCGTTGCCGCCGACCTGCATATCTTGCATTTCGCCCTTGCGCTGACCGAGCCGCTCCATACAACCGCCAACCGCATCGTCGGGAACATCCAGCACCAGCAATTCATAAGGCTCACAGGGTTGACCGCTGACTTCGCGGTAGATGACCTGCGGCTGCGATACCTGAAACTCGTAGCCTTCCCGACGCATCGTTTCGATTAGGATGCCCAGGTGAAGTTCACCCCGTCCAGCTACCGCAAAGCGATCGGGCGAATCGGTTTCTTCGACGCGGAGTGCCACGTTAGTTTCCAGTTCGCGCATCAGACGATCGCGCACCTGACGTGAGGTGACAAACTTGCCTTCCTGTCCGGCGAAAGGCGAGTCGTTGACCGAGAAGGTCATTTGCAGCGTGGGTTCATCAACCTTGATCAGCGGAAGTGCTTGCGGTTCATTCGGGCAGGTAATCGTTTCGCCAATGTTGGCATCAGCAAAGCCAGATACGGCGACAATGTTTCCGGCGGAAGACGTTTCCATCTCGATCCGCTTCAGCCCTTCAAAGCCAAGCAGCTTTGTAATTTTGCCTTTGACAATCGACCCATCCTCTTTAATCAGCGCAGCAGGCTGACCCATTCTGATCGTGCCATTGTGAATGCGCCCAATCACGATTCGTCCTAAGTAGTCGGAATAGTCGAGCGTTGTCACCTGAAGCTGAAGCGGCTTTTCCGGGTCGCCAACTGGCGGCGGAACGTGGCGCAGAATGGCTTCAAACAGCGGCTTCATGTCTACTGATTCATCTTCGATCTGGTCTTTGGCGAAGCCTGCCAGTCCTGACGCAAACAGATAAGGAAATTCGCACTGATCATCGTCTGCGCCTAATTCCAGGAACAGATCCAGCACTTTATCGATCGCTCCAAAAGGATTTGCCTGCGGACGATCGATTTTGTTGACGACGACGATCGGGCGCAGTCCCTTCTCCAGAGCCTTTTTTAGCACAAAGCGCGTCTGGGGCATCGGACCTTCGTTGGCATCGACAATCAGAATACAGCCGTCTACCATGCCCAGCACTCGCTCGACCTCGCCGCCAAAGTCCGCGTGACCAGGAGTGTCTACGATGTTAATCAGGGTATCGCCGTAGTGAACTGCCGTATTTTTAGACAGAATGGTAATGCCACGCTCGCGCTCCAGGGTGTTGGAGTCCATCACACAGTCTGGAACTTCTTCCCCTTCGCGGAATGTGCCGGACTGCTTCAGCAAAGCATCAACGAGCGTCGTTTTGCCATGGTCAACGTGGGCAATAATGGCAACATTACGAATGGGAAGCGTCATAAAAAGTCCAGTGTGAGAGATTAAGCGAGTCAAAAATAAATGTAACGGCTTCTCAGCGGGGTCAGAGATTCATCAACTTCTGTAAAGAAGCCGTCATAATTCTAGCCTAATCTTGCCCTGATCGACTGTATCGAGCGCCGAATCCAGGGGTCTGGTTTTCCGATGGATGGATTGGTGATAGCCGAAGGCGAAGTCGTTCCCCGATTAACGATCGCTATTGCCTGGGCTGAACTGTACATGGCTGGGTCTGGCAGTTGTTGATATAAAGCTGCTCGATGTAGGGTTGTTGCCAGCTTACAGGAATCTCTAGCAGGTCGCGGGTTCCCGTAACACCCTGACCGATAAATAGCAGCAGTGCGACGCAGTTTAACACGACATGAACATTGCGCCAGCGATTCGATCGATCCTGATAAATCTCAGGAAAAATCGCCAGCGAGAAAATCATCAGCATTGCCGCCGCGATGCCGTAGTAGTAATGGGAAACGTACCACTCAAAGCCGCGCCGAAATACTTCTGGTTGACAGCCAAGCAGCACCAGACCGATTCCAGTCAGGGTGGCGAATCCGCCGCGTTGCAGTTTGCCGTTAGCGATGTTGAGCAGCACCAGGGAAGCGATCGTCAGGGCAAATAAAACCAGCAGCAGCACGATTCTAATGCCGTTTTGCTGTTCGGGAGGAGCCTTCAACACTTTAGAAAAAATGGCATAGCCCAGCCCGATTAAAGCTACGCCAACGATTGAATTACTGAGCCAGCGTCCCATCCGCAAATGCTGAGTGCCAACGGTTCCAGAAATTGCGCTTTTTTGACCTTTTGCAATCTGGAGCCGGCGACTTCGAGTTTGAAGTGAATATTGAACCACAATCCCGATCAGCGGAAAGACAAAGACGATCGCTAAAGCTGGATGAATAAGACTGACAAAATCAATTGTGTCTATCATGTTTTAATTGTCCTACCTACGCTGATACACGATACTCACATTTCAGAAAACTGTGCTGACGAATACTTTTAAGTTCAGGCAATTGAATTCTGGGCAATATCATTCTAAGCGGCGTGAGAATTGCTGTCTTGCATCAGTACGCTGTTCTAGATTGTGCTGTCGAAACAGATTTCCTCTCTAAAATCATTTAAAGATCATATCGCCTCCTGAGAAGCGAGGTTGCTAAAAAACTTTTACAGTTCAATCTGCATAAATTTGCAGAAACAGAAATCAACTTTTGTTTTTATTTCTTTAACAGCATTTGCGCCTCGTATCCTGAATTCATACGGCAAATCTCTCGTTTTGGATTGGATTTGCTATCGCCCAAAACTTTTTCAAGCTGAGGAAAGTTGATAGATTGAGTAGATTTCAGAAATTGTTTGGGCAATCTGATTAGCACCGTCGATCGTAATCGTTAAGGTAAAGTTAGTGCGCTGGCAGAGTAAATAACTGCAAACAACTGCTTCAGAAACAATTCACCTGAGATCGAGTTCTGCCCGAAATCCTAGTCTCTGACCGCCTTCCTCAGACCTACTTCCTTATAAGGAGTCTCGATGACCACTTCAGCAGACCAGACCCCACCCTCGACTCAAATCACCTCGTCTGTTGCCTCGCGGCGATCGTTTCGTCCCAAAACTACGACGCTGATTTTGCTGGGAACGGTGCTGTTTTCTGGGGCGATCGTGGCAGGCTGGTTTGCAGGACAGGGAACAATCAGCAGGATTTTTACTCAGCTCAATACGCTGCAAGAACAGCCGCCCCTCTGGTTAGAAGTGCCGATGGTAGCAGGCGGCTATCTGCTGTTTCCGACGGTGGCGTTGTTTGCGATCGTCCTGCTAGTCACCAAAGTTTCGCCTCAGCCTCGCTACTGGTCGCGGGTTACGGTAGTGGGAATTTTGCTGGCGTTGACGCTGCGCTATCTGCTGTGGCGATCGCTTTCGACGCTCAATGTGGATACGCCGCTGAATGGTGTGTTTAGTCTGGGGCTGTTTTTTCTGGAGCTATTGGTGCTGACAAGCAGCACGATTCAGCTTTTTTTGATGCTGCGGGTGCGCGATCGACGCCGAGAGGCAGACCGGCTGACATTGGATGTGATTGAGGGCAGATATACCCCAACCGTTGATATTTTCATCCCGACTTACAACGAGCCAGAGTTCATTTTGCGGCGAACAGTAATTGGCTGTCAGGCGATCGACTATGGGAATAAGCAAGTCTATTTGCTGGACGATACGCGCCGCCCCGAAATCAGAAAGCTGGCAGAAGAGTTGGGCTGTGAGTACATGACGCGCCCGGACAATCGCTTTGCCAAAGCTGGAAACTTAAATCATGCGATCGGCAAAACGAGTGGCGATCTGCTGGTGGTGTTTGATGCTGACTTTGTGCCCACGCGAAATTTTCTGGTTCGCACCGTGGGATTTTTCCAGAATCCGAAGGTCG
>NZ_JACJOR010000541.1:0-30998 GCF_014695615.1 Leptolyngbya sp. FACHB-711 | reverse complement strand
ACTGAGCATAAAGCTCTTCCAACACCGATTGCAGCAGATCAATTGAAATTGGGGCAGGGGCAAAGCTGGGAGTCGAGCGAATATCGGGAGTCAGGGTCATAAGCTCGGTGTAAAGCAGGTGTTACCATTCTCCCATTTCTTTTTCTTCTGATTGCGTTTTTTATTGCAGAATCATGGTTCACTTGATTCCTGCGATCGTTCCCATTCCGGTCTCGCAACAGTACTTTTTAATTGCTAAACGAATTAACATAACGTTAATTTTTTTGTTTCTCTACCGAGCGGCACATCTCAATTTCAGTCCTTCCGCATAAGCTTGTAAAATGAGCTATGTAGATACTCTCAAATACACTGTTAAACAATACCAAAGCGGCAGAATTAGCCGTGATGAGTTTCGAGCCTGGCTGAAACACAGTTTGACCCTGCAAATGAGCATCCGCATCGAGCAAACCACCAAACGAATGCTGCAAAGCAAAATTCAGGCGGTTCGATCGCTGTTCTAAGTTAAAAATTTTTAAGAGAGCTTTTTAAGAAAGCATAAGCTGGGCTGGCAAAGCGTAACTCATGCAGCTTTGGAATTGCTGCGCTACTCAGGTACGTTACAACACTCTAGCAACTGCTGAGCAGGAGCGGTGCAGAATTCAGTCAACCGCTCGGATATGGCTCCGGTTAGCGCAGGCAGAATAAAGCTTAGGCAGGACAAGGCTGGCAGGACAAGAGGCTGGCTTGCTTTTTTCCTCAACGCAGATTCCCAGATGCAGCGTTTCTCCCTGTCGCCTGCTTCAAGCTACAGGGGCTAACTATATCAAATTTGGACATTTTAGAGATTTGGAGAAATTGCAGAATTGTATCCCAGTTCTTTAGATAAACAATACTGCCAATTTTCCTGATCAGGGTGAGGCTGCGGTGTAGTTTGAAGAAGTGCGGATTTTCTAATCTAGAATTGCTAAGATCTTGCGGGATTTTGCGATCGATCTGGAATAGATTGCTGAAATGATGAGGTTTTACTCAAGACTTCAGTTCAACGCTTCCCGGTTTATCGTGTTTGACTGTTTAACTGAGCTTTTTTAGCTGCACTTTAGTTTTAGTTGCACTTTGTTTTAGCTGCACTCTGTAAAACCGTGAATTCCAGCAATTCTAAGGCAATGTCTCTCGAAGCGTGCATCCGACAAGCCCTAGAGCAGGGCGAACTCACTCCTGGTCTAGAAATCCGTATTGAGCAAATTGTAGAGCAGGGCAACCTGACTGAGCGCGATCGGCAACTGCTGCAATTGCTGCAAGATGCGATTCAGGACGACTGTATTCGCCGAGCATAGGCTTTTGTCTGCCTAGCCCGCCACGTCTCGCATCCGCCATTTCCAGATGCAGCTTGACACCAGATTTGTCACGATATGCGCCACCACGGGAACGAGCAAATTTCCGGTTTCTAGCGCGCCCCAGCCCAGCACTAGCCCGATCGTTGTTGCCCAAATCATATATGACCACTGCTCGCGGCCGCTAAAGTGCATTACACCAAAGCACAGGCTTGAAATCAGCAGTCCATACCAGTTCAACCCCACCGAGGGCAGCATCACCCCCCGAAACAGTAGTTCTTCGCTCAGTGCTGGCAGTAGCCCCAGCCAGATCAGATCGGGCAGGGCAAGCGGCTGAATAATCAGGGCTAGATAGTAATCTGCACTCTGACGATAGCCTGCCCAGAGCCGATAAGTAATCGAGCTAGCAGCCGTAATGCCAACGCCCAGCCCCACGCCCCACAGCGCACTCTGGATTGACCAATCCAGCGGCAGCAGCGCAACCGGATCAAGCAGTAGCCAAAGCCGCGAAGCCAGCAGCAGGACGATCGCCGTCACGCCCATTGCAGTGAGAACCTGAACCCGGCTTAAAGGTTCAACATCAGGCTGAGGAGTGGGGTTAGAAGGTGGCTCAGACACAGTTTCTTTAGGGGAGCTGGGATGGGAATAACGAGCAATTTTTAACAGCAATCTACTGCAATCTGGTATGCGAATAAACCCTCGGAAGGGTTACAGATTGCCTAATGATTATCTAATTTCTTGAAGAAAATTTGCTTTTGGGGAAGCTGCAATGCACTCCTGAAGATTGGCAATCTGCGATCGAAGACTTGCCGGATTGAGCCCCGCCCGATGCGCCACCAAAACGCCCAGGGCTTCGAGGTAGGAATGAACGGCGATCGTTTCAATTCCTAAGGCTTCAGCCGGAACGTTTAGACTCGTCTGGTTTTCTTGCACAGTAATTATCTGGGTGGAAGTCTGGCTCAGGCTCAGCACTGCACTGCCGCCGCAGGCACTTGCCGGAATCACCAGCGCATCGACTTCATTTGCCCAAATTGCCCCTGTGGAAGGCATCGATTCTCGTGAAGTTACAAACTGCGGCGCACGGCTCAAGCCGACCAGCACACAGGGCAAAAACGTATAGCCCAATTCTTCAGCTGCCGATCGGGGCGAAAGGGTCGGGTCAATTGGCAGGGGCGACAGGGCAGGCGCGTGGGCACAGGGAATCTGAAACGTCCGCACAATCAAGTGGCTGATCACCGCTTCGGCTCCTGCCAGCGGGTCAACTCCCTGCCCATGCCGATATTGCATCAGTGCCTCAGTGCCCGGATCGTCAGGAAATCGGGCGACGATCGCCACGGCTTCTGCTTTTGCCTGGGTGATCAGCTTTTCGACTGCCCGCAGCAAACTGCCCGGATTTTGAATCGTGCCCCAAGTCGCACCGGATTCTGCCGTCCGCAGTTCCACGCCGAGCGGAGCATCCGTGACCACATAATCTGTCATCGTCAGACCCAGAGTTGCCCGTGCCGCATCTGCCACCTGCAAATGACGCAGCCGTAGCTCGGGTTCAATGCCCTGATCCAGCACCAACCCCACCCGGTTTTGATGCACCGGACGCAAGCCCCAGCTTCCCGCCGCAAACTGATCCAACCCGTAACCCTCCACATAGAGCGCGTTTGGCAGCGACCAGTACAGCGACGCGCCATTCATCACGTTGGGATGGGTAATGAGGCGATCGGCAACTTGAGCCATTGCTTTTGCAACAGGCAGGGCATCCCCGGCATAGCCTCCGATCGCTGCCCCAATGCCCGTCGGTACAATTAACATCACCGTATAGGGACGAGAATTCACGCTCACACCGTTCTAGTTCAACTCATTTAAACCGTAGTAACCGACGAAAAAGGAATCGCAAACTGAGTCGGGCTCAGCACAACGGCTTCGATCTGGGCAGTTTGACGATCAGCATCCACCCCCGCCACCGCCCAACGCAACGGCTCACCTTGCACCTGCAAAGCCTTCAGGATCGACCGTTGCAAGTCCGCAGGTTCCGTGAGCGAAACTTCGATCGTCACAAATCGCGTGATCACTTTTTCTTGCTTTCCTGAAACTGCCCGAACTGAAGCTGATACACCGTGTCTTCTTTCTCAGTTTCAACTTTCAGATCCGATCGCGGATACGATACACACAAAAGCGCATATCCCTGCTGCTGCAAAGCGGGACTAATGCCCATCCCGTCGGTCTGATCTACCGTGCCTTCCAAAATTTGGGCAGCGCAGGTTGTACAAACCCCGGCACTGCAAGAATAGGGCAAATCCAATCCGGCAGCCTGAGCCGCTTCGAGGACGGTCTGATTTTCAGGCACGGTCAGGGTGTGGGCTGTGCCTTGGTGATGAAGTTCGACAGTGTAGGCTTGACTCATAGGAATGCGATCGATTGCGTGACTTGCATTAAAAACGGCATTGATTCGAGACTGGAGGCGTAAATGCCCCAGTGATCTAGACTAGCGCAAGCCGATCGCTTTCACGGAGTAATGTAACTGCGATGTAATGGCAATCGAACGGATATCAAGACGGATATACAAGATGGTTTGAGGCGTAGCAGAAATCCTGCATTGCCCCCTAAACCCCCCAACTGATTGTTTGCCGCTCTTAAAGAGCGAGGGGGGACTTTGAGCAGTGGGAACCTGCGGTTACAAAAAGAATGCCTGCAATGGTTCGGTTCCACCGAAATCAGTTCGCTTAGGGGGCGGTTCGGAACAGCGATCCTGCTATCCTTGGGGGAAAGTGCGACGGAAGTCATCGATTAAATCATCAATTTCCTCGATCGCCTGATTGACATCAATCCGCAGGGTTCCTAAATCAGGTTGCTCTAGCAGGCGCAGCAGCGAATCACGCTGGCTCTCAATCTGCTTAAATCGATCGCGCAGAGTTTGAGGATCGATCGGGGTTTCAGAATCAGGCATCGTTCGTGCTCCGTAGGCTCATGGGCAGGCTCAGAGACAGGCTCTGGTGAAAATCCGCTGGAAAATCATTCAGCAACGACACACCTAAATGGTGAATAATTGTGAAGGGAATTCCAGGACTCAACTTTATGTTACGTCAAATTTCTCTCGGCGCATTGGGCTTAACCGTGGGCAGCATTCTAACCGTGGTTGGATTTGCCGCCTACTTTTCGGGCAATCCCACACTCAACCTGATCGGCTTTTTCTATGGAATTCCAGTTTTGCTGGGTGGTTTAGCCCTTCGTGTTGCCGAACTCAAGCCCGTTCCCTACAGCCAGCCCGTTACCCCCGACCTGCTAAACCTGCGAAAAGAGCAGGCAACTGCCACCCAAAACCAGATTCGATCGGATGTCACCCGCTATCGCTACGGACAAAAAGCGCACCTGGACACCTCGTTAGACTATCTAGGGCTGGAGCCCACCGACGAAGAACGTCCCGATCTGATTGGCATCCGGGAAGAGTCGCGCAACGGAGCTTACACACTAGTACTAGAGTTTTATTCGCCCCTTATTTCCTTCAACACCTGGAAAGGGAAACGGGAAAAGATCGAGCGATTTTTTGGACCCGGACTGTACGCTGAAGTCGAACAGCCAGAAGAGGAAAGAGTCGATTTGGCGTTAATTCGGCAAAGTGAGCAGGCAGTTACCCCTTCGGAAAGCTCCGAAGCAACCGAGCCAGCCAGCTAAAAGTACTTTGGAAATGGATTTGTTAAAACGACGAGCCGGGCTGCTGCAAAAATTCGATCTCTTCTGGTGTACTGAACCTGCCCAAAATCGCGTTGCGGTGGGGAAAGCGTCCGAAGCGATCGATCACATCTCGATGTTTAATCGCGTAGTCGAATGTGTCCTGTAGCTCTGGAGCGTCGGCACTTAGCTTTTCAAACAGGGCAACCGATCGCGCCTGGTTTGGCAACATTTCGCTGTGTTCAAGCGGCAGGTATACAAAAATCCGCTGAAGGGGTGCTAGCTCTTGATCAAATTTGCGATCGATCGCAGTTTTCGCCACGGCTAGAGCTTTGAGATCGCTCGCAAATGCCTGGGGTGTCCCCCGATAAAGATTGCGCGGAAACTGATCGAGCAAAATCAGCAGAGCTAGTGCCCCTTGCGACGTGCGCTGCCACGAGTCGAGCTGTCCGGCGGCGGCTTGCTCAATCAGCGATCGAAACCGTTCAGCAATTGCGCGATCGAACTCAGGAGCTTTGCCAAACCAGAGCTTGCGGCAAGCAGCATAGGATGTATCCTCCCCAGGCGCACCAAACCAGAAAGTGAGGACTTCGGCGGCGGCAGGCTCCAGAGTCAGATTTTGGCTCATTGCGGCATCCGGTTAATCGAGGGCTGAGAAGAAGGGAACGGAGCAACCGGAGCCGTTTGAGAAGGCTGCACCTGCGGGTTTTGCTGAGAATTTTGCTGGCGCAGTCGCTCTAGCTGACGAGCGCGAAAATCAGAAGCAGCAGAGTTAATCGTACGCTGCTGTTCCTGGTTAAACTCCGACATGCTGGGCATGGATCCCATTTGCAGCCGATGGAATAGGTCATACATATCTAAACCATTTGTGCCACCAAAGGAGTCACTGTTTTGATCGCTGCTGCCCAATCCCGGTAAAGCCTGATTTGAGCTGGTCTGAGCAGAAGCAGGCAGGGCACAGAGTCCGCCGATCGCGCTCAAGCTCACTAAGGTAAAACAAACTCGTTTGAATGCTCCGTTCATATCCTCACCTTGTCACCGAAAATTGACTTCAAGAATAGCGTGGTTGCTGGGATAGGAGACGAATTCTCGCTTAAAAAGCTCCCAATCTGGTTTCAGGCTCGTTTGAGCAGTGGCAGATTCCCTAGCTCCCCCAACATCAAGAGATTTTGAAACAATCGGAAGCCATTGGGGGATGCCATTGGAAGATGAATTATGCAAAGCTGCGGCGCAGCAAAGGACGAATGCTCAGCAGGGCGATCGTGCTAAACCCAAGCAGAATCAACAGGGCAGTCCCCAGCGAAATCGACGCGAAGGGCGTTTGCATGACGATGCTGCTGAATAGCCAGTCTTTGTGCGTGTAGACATAGCGAATTGGCTCGATCGCATAACTGAGCGGGTTCAAACTTGCCACCACCTGCAACCAGGTCGGCATAAACGAGAGCGGAGCTAGCGCGGTACTGGCAAACAGCAGCGGCAGGTTGGTCACAAAAATCACGGCAATTAGCTCAATGTGTCCCGGCAGCGCAAAAGCAAGCCCCAGACTAAGAGCCGTCACACCTATCACCAGCGTCAGCACGATCAAAATTACCAGTCCAAGTCCCAGTGGATCGGGCAATCCTGCTCCTAAAACCGCATTCATCACAATAATCACGCTCGTCTGCACCAGGCTCAGCGTGGCGATAAACAGCGCAGAAGCCAGGACGATCGAAAACCGCGAAGCCAGCGGCGCAACCAGCAATCGGTTGAGGAAGCCAAATTCGCGATCGAACATGACAGGCAATCCGGCGTTGAGCGCGCCGCCAAAGGCAGTAAACACAATCACCCCAGCCGCGAGAAACTGCCCGTAGTTCGTGCTTTCACCAAACAGTCCTTTCGGCGCATTCTGAAACAATGCCCCAAACAAAATCAGCCACATCACAGGCTGAATAATTCCCGCAATGAGAGTCGAAGGGCGACGCTGAAGCTGAATAAACAGCCGACGAGTCAGCGCAGCCGTCTCCTGAACGAAATCACTGAATCCAGAAGCGGGGGCGTTTTCCCCGTTTGGGGAAGTGCTTTGCATCGGTTCAGCCGTTGCCTGAGATTTGTTCAGGCTAGAAGGAGTAAGGGTTTGACCCATCTGAAATTGCCTCCCAGTTCAGATTCTATTCCTGTTGCATCAATCTAAGTTCAATGTCTTTAGACTAACGCATCTTCTGGAGCGGGATAAGCGTTTGAGCAAGCGGAAAGGGGGCGATGACCGTACTGGGTTGGGAGGGGGCGGGAAGTTTCGGGAATGGGGGGGCGATCGGGTGTAGGTCAGATTCAGTGAATTACTCATGCTCCTTCGAGGCGTGCCGCGGTGCGCCTTTTTAGCTGTGGTTTTGAAAGGAGTCTGAGGCGAGGCAGAAAGCTGGCTATTGTACCCTGCTGTGGTTCCTATTGGTCCAGGGGGTTAGAGCGAGCGGGGGGCTGGTTTAAGGGGGCGCTCAAATCGCTATCCGAGTCATCACTTGCGGTTGGAGCAGGGGCGATTTCCTCCTGGCTCGATCGGATCGAAGTGCTTTGCCCCGCCTCAGGCTTTTGCTCGACTTGGGCAGCGCTTCCTTCAGCGTTGCGCTCTGTGCTAACCATCCCTTCGGGAAACCGTGAGGCGATCGGGGTAAGGGTCTGGGCAATGGCAGCATCCTGCTCAAGCTGCCGGGTCGAGGAGACCAGACCGCTCAGCCCGTTGACGAGACTGCGAACATTGTCCCGAAAGCGGGGATCGCCTGTGAGTTCGTCCAGGTCGGCGGTGATTTTTTGGGCATTTTGAAACGTTGCCCGCGCTGAGTCGAGGGTTTGCTGAAGCAATAGGATATTATCGGCTGTGCCGACAGCATCGGTGAGGTTTCTCAGGGTCGCTGACGCCTGAGCTGCATTGGCAGAAAGAGTTTGCAGGTTTTGGACGAGGTTGTTATCGCTGCCGCCAAGGGCTGGAGAGAGCTGACCTAAAACCGACTGAATCTGGGTGCTGGTAGTGCTGATGCTGTTGAGCGTTGAGACGATTGTTACCCGATTGGTATTGAGCAAGTCGCTCACCTGAGCCGCCGTAAGAGCTGTCTGGTCAGCAGCGCGTCCGATCGATCGGGCAGAGAGGGCAGCTTCTCGCGTCACAGACCCCACTTCTTGCTGAAGCGATCGGGAAAGGATAGCGACTTCTCTGGTCAGGGTAGCGACCCCGGTCGCAGCCCCGGCACTGTTGCGCGTGAGCTGACGCAGTTCGTTAAAGAATCGGGGATCAGAAAAGGTGTTAGCAAAGCGAGTGGTGGCATCGAGAAGCTGGTTAAAGGTGACTCCGCCTTGTCCCTGAAGTTTGTCACCGTTACAAACAATCACCTGGCTATTGCAGTCTGCTCCCAGAGGGTCAGCGTTGGCGAAGGCGGCTGGGATATCTTGCTGAGGCGTGATTTCGACGACGCTCTCTCCAGTGAAGCTGGTTTGATAAACGGCAACCAGAGAGTTTCGGGGAATCACGACAGTTGTGGGGGAAATTTCCAGATCCAGCTCAACTAGATTGGCAGAGGCGCGAATGGTCTTGGTTTGCCCCACCTGCACCCCGCGATATTGCACCTGCGCGCCTTCCTGAATGCCGGACACTGTAGGAAACCCGACCGTAATAATGTAGCTGCGGCGACCGGGAGCAAAGCCCCGAATCCACAGAATTAGCCCGCCCAGCAAAGCCAGCCCCAGCAAAATGAGCAAGCCCACAGAACCTTCTCGAACGGTACGCGATCGCATGATGTGCCCTCTGATGCCAATGGAAAATACAGGTAGATGACCGATCGCCAATCTAAACTCTCATCTGGCTGGCAATCTAGCTATAGGCTTCCCGAAAGTCTATTGTCCATAGTGGATGGTCTTTCGTCCACCGTTTTTTAAGGATGTGCAGCATTCTGGCAACACGGCAAGTCTGCTTTTAGCCAGCAATCTGAATCGGTCCGTTAATACTGCCGCTAAAGAACTGACGCGCTACAGGATGATCGGTCGTATCGATATCGGCTGGGGTTCCCTGCCACTGGATTTTGCCGTGATACAGAAACACAATCCGATCGGCAGTGCGGCGAATGGTGCTGTCCTGGTGGGTGATGATAATGTAAGTGCTGCATCCACCCCTGGCGCGCTGGAGTTGGCGAATCAGGTCTTCGATCACGGTGGAGGCGATCGGGTCAAGTCCGGCGGTTGGCTCGTCGTAGAGAATCACTTCGGGACTAGAGGCAGGGTCATCGGGATCGTCCATAATCGCTCTGGCAAAGCTGACTCGCTTGCGCATCCCCCCAGAGAGTTCGGCTGGAAATCGATCGCCAATTCCTGGCAAACCCACCATTTCCAGCTTTTCTTCGACGAGCTGCCGAATCCGCTTGCGGGATAGCCGCGAGTGCTGATACAGCAAAAAGCCCACATTTTCTGCAACAGTGAGCGAATCAAACAGGGCAGCGTTCTGAAACACCATGCTGATATTGATCGGATCGGGATTGTCATCCACGGAGCCTTCACGCCGCTGTCCCTGAACGTAAATTTCGCCTTCGTCTGGCAGCAGCAGTCCAGCAATCACGCGCAGAATAGTCGATTTTCCGGTTCCAGAAGGACCAATAATCGCGAGTGCTTCACCCCGCTTGATCGGGAGGTCAATGTGATCCAGGACGACCTGATCACCAAAGGCTTTTGTGACTCCTTTGAGTTCAATCAATGGTTCAGCCATTTTCCGAGTAGAAGCGGACAGGAAGGACGATCGCGGGTCTATAGTCAGTCATCAATATGGATTGAATTGACCAAATCTAACAAAATCGGGCAAATAAAATCGGGCAAATCATCTGAACAAACTGGGCTGCGGTGCCTTCTCTGTCTCAAGCGAGAAGTTTTTCTAGCACAGGAGAGATATGAGAAATAGAATCAGTTGTACGGATGACGATCGCTACTTCTCACTCAGTGTTATTCTTCAGGCAATCCGCTTGCGGTTAGGGGGCAATTACCCGAAGGAAAAGCTGCTTCGCATTGATTCCAACAGTCCTTGCGGAATCCTCAGTCTTCCTTTTGTAGTCTAAGCGTTAAGGGTTCATTGTTGGTTGAGCGTTGACTCCTACGGCTGAATGTACGGCTAAAGGGTTCCAGGCGATCGCCTTGCAGGGAAGCTGTTCTACCTTGTCAAAGAAACCTCGCCAAAGAAACCTTATTACAAAGCTGCCCTAAGAATTATCTCAGGCGGAGAAACTCCTGTTCCATTCCGGTAAAGCGTTGCTAAAGTAACTCTGCTGAATCTTAATACGTCATTCGCTGAGTACATCCCTAAACTCTGCCTGAAGTTTCTGCATTATCTTCTGGCACAGGCTGCTTGCTCTATCCTGTTTCTAATTTCTTGCTTCTACTTTGCCTCTACACTGCTGATCTCACTGTTTCCCTAAATTTAGCTGGCTATGTTAATGGCTCTTCTCAAACAAGCACTGCTGGTGCTTAAGCAGGAATCCCGCTACCGAACTCCCAATCGGGTGGGGCAATGGGTTAAGTGGCTGGCTCCTGGTTTATTTGTCAAACGCTGGCTCTTGATTAGCGCAAGTGGGCTGGTGTTTGTGGTGCTGGGCTTGGCGATCTGGTCAAGCTTGACTCCGGTTTATTACCTGATCGAGCTAACGCGAGACTCACTGCGAATCATCACGACGCTGATTCCGAACTACATTAGTGGTCCTTTGGTGATTATTGGTGGGATGCTGCTAGTGCTGTGGGGACAGTCGCGCAGCTTTAATGCCATTACTGAAGTGCTGATGCCAGAGGGCAACGAGGAACTGGTCGATCGCCTGATGAATCATCGACGGTTAAATCGCGGCCCCAAGATCGTGGTAGTAGGGGGCGGCACGGGTTTATCGACGCTGCTCAGAGGCTTAAAAGCTTACAGCGCAAACATTACGGCGATCGTCACAGTTGCAGATGACGGCGGATCTTCGGGCAGACTGCGGCGCGAAATCGGCGTTTTGCCACCGGGTGATATTCGCAACTGTTTGGCGGCACTGGCGGACGAAGAAAAACTGCTGACCGAGCTATTTCAGTATCGGTTTCAGGCAGGGGATGGGCTGAGCGGACACAGCTTTGGCAATTTGTTTCTGACGGCGATGAGCGAAGTCACGGGCGGCAACCTGGAGCGGGCGATCGCAGCCATTTCGCAGGTATTAGCCGTACGCGGGCAAGTTCTTCCGGCGACGCTCACCGATATGCGGCTTTGGGCAGAAATGGCAGATGGACGGCTTATCGAAGGCGAATCAAATATCCCCGAAGCAGGCGGCAAAATTGTTCGCATTGGCTGCACTCCTGCGAATCCTCCGGCTTTACCTAAAGCGATTCAGGCAATCCAGGAAGCCGACTACGTTATTATTGGTCCCGGTTCGCTCTATACCAGCATCGCACCTAATCTTTTAGTGCCGAAGATTGCCCAGTCGATTGCCCGTTCTAAAGCACTGCGAATCTATGTGTGCAACATCATGACCCAACCAGGGGAAACCGACGGCTTTACGGTGTCTGACCATATCCGCACGATCGATCAAGTGGCAGGTGCACTGCTGTTTGATGCAGTACTGGTGCAGCGGCAGTCCCCTTCGGCAGGTTCGCTGATTAAATATGCTCAAGAACAATCCCATCCGGTTTATTTCGATCGCGAAGCCGTCATGCAGCTTGGGCGACGGGCGATCGTGGCAAATGTGATGGACGAAGACGAACAAACCGGATTAGTGCGCCATGACCCCGATCGGCTGGCACGAATTTTGCTGCGGTGGTACAGCCGGGTAAGCGGGTAGCGAATTCTCCCGTTTACTTCTCTTATTAACTTTTCTTATTAATCTGATTGACTTGCGCTGACTTCTGATCAACTACGAAAGGGTTGGACTACAATGAGTACCGCGATTACGCGCCAGTCCTTTGTGCCTGACTCATCATGTCTCAAGACCTTATTCGATCGCTTGTCTGGATGGATTACCGTCTGGCGGTGCTGTTTACCGTGCTTCTGCCGCTGATTCTTTTAGTTTGGGCACTGTTTGCCAAAGTGGAACCTGCCATGCGACTGCTGATCATCTACTGGCGAGTAGCAAGCTTGCTGGCGATCACGGTGTATCTGATGACTGGGAATTTGCCGATTAGCTTTATTACAGGTCTGCTGGCACGGGTGCTGATTCCGATCAGCTTGTGGTTCTGGGTCGATCTAAACGAGGAAATTTCTGAACTGCGCAAGAGCGGCTTCAAGCTGGCATTTTCTGCCTGGAGATGGGCGGTTACAGTTTATTGTGCGCTGGGTGCGCTGGCGAGTCTGCCCTTTTTGCAGTGCGCGTTTTCTCAGGCGACGTTTGCCAGTCCTTTTTGTCAAGTGTGGCTCCAGCCTGCGATCGGCTATCACGCCTTTTTCCACCCCCGCTATACGTCCGGCTTCCTGGGCTTTCTGGGCGTTGCAGGACTGGTCATCTACGCGCTGTACCTGATTTACTTCGTCTTTGTGCGGCTCGGCAAACAAGGGCGATCGGCAATCGAGCAGTAAAGGGCTTTGGCTCTGCGACCTGCCGCAATGCTTTTCAACCATTCCCTATCCCATCGCCATTCGATCGCCATCACCATTCGATCGCCGAGCGCTCCTGTACCACCTGCTGATAAACTGCCTGAGTCTCGACCGCCAGTTTGTGCCAGTTAAACCGCAAATCCAGATCGGTGTAAGCGTTTTCAACCATCTGCTGCGCGAATTCGGGATGCTGAAGGATTTCGATAATGCCCCAGGCGATCGAGTCCGCGCTGCCTGCATAGGTCACCATCCCGGTTTTGCCGTGCTGCACGACTTCGGGAAATCCGCCTGCGTTAGAAACCACGACCGGAATGCGGGCGGCAAAGCTTTCGAGTGCCACAATGCCAAACGGCTCATACAGGCTGGGGAATACAGCACAGTCAGCGATCGTGCGAAACTGATTTAGCTCGTCTTCTGCCATAAATCCAGCGAAATAGCATTTGTGCCAGATACCCGTCTCCCAGGCTTGCTGCTTCAGGCTATCGGTGTTGCCGCCGCCAATAATCACAAACTTGACCCGTCCACTCATTGCCCCAATCACCTTTGGAGCGGCTGCCAGCATCAGACTGACTCCCTTCTCGTAAGTAATCCGCCCGACATAGTAAACAATCTTTTCCTGATCGGCGGCAAAGCGACGGCGAAACCGCCAGTAGTCAAACTCTCGCCGGGGTTCCTGCCGTTTGAGACAGATACCGTTGTAAATCACATCCATTTTGTCTGCCGCACACCCAAAGACACGCACGAGTTCCTGCCGCATGTACTCGGTGCAGACGATCACACGCCACGCTTCGCTGATTAGCCTTGCTTCTTTGCTGTGAATATAGCGGTGGGTATCATTGTGCAGTCCGTTCCAGCGTCCGTGTTCTGTGGCGTGAATTGTGGCAACCATCGGTACTTTGAAGATGTGCTTCAGGGCGATCGCTGCATCTGCCACTAGCCAATCGTGAGCGTGGATCAGATCAAACGGTCCGTCTTCCTGCAGTAGCTTGCCGCCGTGCTGACCCATGCTGTCATTCATCCGGGCAACCCACTGGAAAAAGTTTTGGCTCTCTCCCACTGGAACCCGATGCACGGAAATGCCATCCACCACTTCGTAGCGAGGAGCCTGTCCGAACTCCACCGTCAGCAGGTGAATCTCATGCCCCAGCTTGACCAGCTCTGGATATAGCTCTGCTACATGGCGCGAAATTCCTCCCACAATGCGCGGTGGAAACTCCCAAGCCAGTACCAGAATTTTCATACCTGACAAACCTCGCGGGAATCGCAACAATCGCAGTAGCCGTCAGTTCGGGACGGGATGCAGGAATAAAACCCGTGCATGAGAGAAAGGGTTTTCTGCTTTCCTTATATCCACCAAAGCGACGATCGCTACAATTGCAAGATAAAAAACAAAAGGGGATAAAGCCTATTCTATTTCGACTTGTTCACTGTCTTTTGTCGAATCAGGCTGACGAGTAAATCGGGCATGAAGTCGGAAGGGCAGCAGACGATTTAGCGGAATAATGAAGTAAAGTTGAAGACGTACGGCGATTTGGCCCCATTGGAAAAGATAGGGCTATTTACTGTTTAGTTTTTATTGGTCTGGTTTTTATTGGTCTAGCGTCTGCAATTTGCATGGAGGCACTGCCGTCTCAGATGATAATTTCCGAGGCTCCGCTTCAGCTTTTGCTGTTTGTGGATAAGCGACCCAGTTCGGGCGAACGCATTCGTCAGGTCAGAAATTGCCTTAAAGCCCTAGCAGCTAGCCATTCCAGTGAGCCTTATACGCTTCAGATCGTCGACGTGAGTGAGCAACCTCACCTGGCAGAGCACTTCAAGCTAGTAGCAACTCCCTCTCTCATCAAGATTCATCCTGAACCGCAGCAAATTCTGGCAGGAAGTAATCTGGTCGCCCAGATCGAAGATTGGTGGTCACGCTGGCTGCGATCGGTTGAAGATTATCTGGAATCGTCTCGCCTGGCTGAGGTGCAGGACAGCGAAAAACTAGAGCAAATTCGCTCCATCAAAGAATCGGCGGAGCTACTCAAACTGTCCGACGAAATCTTTCGGCTTCAGCGTGAGAAAGAAGAGTTTCAGGCACAGCTTCAGTTCAAAGATCATCTGATTGCAATGCTGGCACACGATCTGCGAAATCCCCTAACTGCGGTGTCGATCGCCCTTGAAACCCTGGAACTTGGCAGCACTGCAAAATCAGACGGCGGATTTCGGCTGAAGCCCGATCTGTTTGCCCAGTTGGTTCGCCATGCCCGCACCCAAACCAAAGCACTCGATCGCATGATCACCGACATTTTGCAGGCAGCCCGCGAACGCAACTCCGAATTTCGGATGCAGCCGCAAAAGCTAGAGCTGGGGAAACTCTGCCTGGAGGCGATCGAGCATTTAGGCGATCGAATTGAGGCAAAAGTACAGCAGATTTCGACCGATATTCCCTCGGATCTGCCCTACGTCTATGCGGATGCCGAGCGGGTGAAGCAGGTGATTGTCAACTTGCTCGACAACGCCATTAAATATACCCCCGAATCCGGCACGATCTCCGTGGCAATTCTGCATCGCACCACTCAAAAAGTCCAGGTGAGCATTAGCGATAATGGTCCTGGCATTCCGCCCGAAAATCAGCAGCACATTTTTGAAGATCGGTTTCGGCTTGAGCGCGATGAAGGAAAGGAAGGCTATGGCATTGGGCTAGCCCTTTGTCGCCGCATTGTACAGGCACACTACGGGCAAATCTGGGTCGATTCCGAGCAGGAGCAGGGAAGCTGCTTTCACTTTACGCTGCCCGTTTATCGGCTTAACCCCTCCCCGTGAATTCCTGCTAAATCTCTACTGAATTTCTAAATTCAAAACATATCGCCCAACCTGGAGCTGATTCGTCCACAGTTCATACTCCACCCGAAACTGTTGCGGAATCGGCTGACTAGAGAGCGTAAGGCTGCGCGTAAAATTGCGAAGGCGAATCGGCTGCTGACGCGCATCGTCGTTTTGAAGCCAATAGCGGCTCACCCCGTAAACGCCCTGTTCCCAAAAGTGGCGATAGCTAAATTTGCCGTTACCCTGCATTGTCATCGTAACGCGATAGGGCGACAGCTCTAGCCATAGCAATCGAGGCGTTCTCGGCATTGCATTTTCTGATTCGCGATCGACAGGATGATCGTCAAAAGCATGACTTTCAAAAGCATGACCGTCAAAAGCATCAAACCCCTGCACTAAGGGTTCGGTCATCAGCAAATGAAACCGCTCTGCGTCTTTTTGATAAAGTGTTGCCTCCCCCTCGACCACTGACCATAGCGGCAAATCGTAGGACATGAAAGACAAACAGACCGGATGGCGATGTTGAGTCAACATAGCAATGAAGAAAGCGATGAAGAGTAAAAGAAGACACGGGCGACAGGGTAATCAAATGATTCCGGAAAGAGTTAGGATGACTAGCGTGCTTATCGTCAGTCTATCCCAATGCCTACCGACGCTATCAACCTGAACCGTACTGAACCCCATCATTCGCTGACGATCGCCCCTCCCAGCGAGGGGTTTGCGCTACGGGGACGAATCCAGATTCCGGGAGATAAGTCAATTTCCCATCGGGCGTTGATGCTGGGTGCTCTGGCAAGCGGCGAAACCCAAATTCAAGGGCTGCTGCTAGGCGAAGATCCGCGCAGTACGGCAAGCTGCTTTCGGGCAATGGGCGCAACGATTTCTGAACTTAACACCGATCGCGTCACGGTGCAGGGCATTGGCTTAGGGCAGCTTCAAGAGCCAATCGATTTTCTCGACGCAGGCAATTCGGGAACCACAATGCGGTTGATGCTGGGGCTGCTGGCGTCCCATCCCGGACGGTTTTTTACCGTGACGGGTGATGCTTCGCTTCGATCGCGTCCGATGTCTCGCGTCATTAAACCCCTTCAGCATATGGGGGCGCAAATCTGGCACCGAGCGGGGGGCTACGCGCCGCTTGCCGTTCAGGGACAAACGCTCCAGCCGATTCACTACCGGTCGCCGATCGCCTCTGCCCAAGTAAAATCCTGCATTTTGCTGGCAGGGCTGCTCACCGAGGGCAAAACGACCGTTACCGAACCTGCCCTCTCGCGTGACCACAGCGAACGAATGCTGCGGGCATTTGGGGCAACTATCACGGTTGATCCCGAAACGTGCAGTGCAACGGTCACTGGACCTGCTCAGCTTCACGGGCAGACCGTAATTGTCCCAGGAGACATCAGCTCCGCAGCCTTCTGGATGGTAGCCGCTGCGATCGTTCCCGGTTCTGATTTAACAATCGAAAATGTGGGGGTCAATCCAACCCGCACTGGCATTCTGGAAGTTTTACAGGCGATGGAAGCCGATGTGACGCTGGAAAATCAGCGCGAAGTTGCCGGAGAACCCGTTGCCGATGTGCGAGTTCGCTATGCACCGCTTAAAGCCTGCACGATCGCCGGAGACGTAATTCCCCGACTGATCGACGAAATTCCAATTCTGGCAGTCGCAGCAACTTGTGCCAGTGGCACCACTCTGATCAAAGATGCCGAAGAGTTACGGGTTAAAGAAAGCGATCGCCTCGCAGTGATGGCAGCCCAACTTAGCCAGATGGGAGCCAGCGTCACTGAATTACCCGATGGTTTAGAAATTACCGGACAAACCCCCCTGACGGGAGCCGAACTCGATAGCCACACCGACCACCGAATTGCAATGAGTCTGGCGATCGCTGCCCTAATTGCCACTGGCAAAACGACGATTCATCGAGCGGAAGCGGCTGCAATTTCTTACCCGGATTTTGTGCCGACGCTGCAACGGGCATGCGGGTAGGGGGGGTTATGGATGAGCCAATGGGGGACTCGAGGATTGGATAATGCTTGTTTTTCGGCGACGAAGACGTTTTTCTGTCATTGGTCTTCTAAGCTGGCTTTATCTGGTAGCTCTGCTGGTATGGTTTAGTCTCCGCCTCTTATTCTTCGATCGATTCTGGTGGTTAGCCTTGCTGAATACGCTGGCTTTCTATCTGTTTGTGCCGATCGTGGTCTTCTTGCCCCTATACCTCTGGTCTCGTCAGCGACAGTTGCTCCTGGGATTGCTCTTTGCCTGCCTGCTCTTTCTCAGTCTGTTTTATCCGCTGTTCAATCCCTTTGCCAAAGCCGCGCTGCCCGCTCCGGCACAGCCTACCTTAAAAGTCATGAGCTTCAACCTGCGCTGGGATAATCAGAACTATGGCAAAGTTGCTCAGATGATTCGCACTGCTCAGCCCGATTTAATTGGCTTGCAGGAATTACAGCCTGGTGAAGTGTCCAACCTGGCAGCAGTACTCGCACCTGATTACCCTTACCGCGCAGTGCATCCGGTTGATTTGTTCCACACAGTTGCGCTGTTCAGCCGTTTACCGATCGACAGCATGACCGCCCTGCCTAACCCGCCCTTGGAACGGGGGCTGCAAGTCACAATCCACGTAAGAACGATCGACCGCTCAATGTGCTGGTCACGCATCTTGCCCCCAACAATATGCCCCTTTTCCCGCTGAGTCGATTTGCTGCTGAAACCCGCGATCGCTACAGCCGTCGAGCTGCCGAGACTGCCTCTCTTCAGACGCTTGTGCGGTCACAATCACTGCCAACTCTGATGCTGTGCGATTGCAATATGACCGATACCTCCGAAACCTATGCCCAGCTTCGCCAGGTGTTCAAGGATAGCTTTCAGGAGCGCGGCTGGGGCTTGGGTCATACCATTTCAGTAAAAGGCATCCCGTTTCCGGTGCAAAGAATTGACTATATCTGGCATACCGATGAGATTCAGGCGATTGACGCATTTGTAGGACCAGACGCAAACTCCGACCACCTGCCGATCGTTGCCACCCTTCGCTACCCCTAACTTGCCCGATCGCCTAACCCGCCCGCTCGCTACAGAGGAGAATCATCGTCGTTTTAGGCAACGGCGGGATTTATACTAACTCTGGTAGGAATGATCACAGCGAAAGCTGATGTGAGCTTCATGGCAGACGCAACTCCCTCGATTCAGTTTTTTGAAGGTATTTCTGAGGAGCTGAGCGGTATCAGTTTTCGCCGCAATCGTGCCACCGGAGTTCGCAGCATTCTGATGACCTTTAAAGGCCTGCGATCGATCGATCGCTTCCAAAGTTATACCAATCGATTTGCCGGAGGAATGTCACTCAACGACAGCGAAGGCAATATCAACATCGAGCCAGCCTCAGTACGCTTTGTGTTTGGCGGACCCGAAGGCGATGATTTGGAGCGAGTCGAATGTGTGCTGCAAGTCGATCGCGAAGATCACTGGGAACGGCTGATGCGCTTTATAGAGCGATATGCTGAGGCAAATGAAATGACATATGGAGAGTCCCGCAAGGAGTAGCGCATGAAAATTGCAGTGACCGGAGCAACCGGATTTATTGGCAGTCGTCTGGTTGAACGGCTTCAAACAGAGGGACATTCCGTGGTGGTGCTAACGCGCAACGCCGATCGCGCCAAGTCGCTTTTCCCAGTCTCTAAATATCCCAATGTGGAAGTCGTCGCCTATCAGCCTCTGCAATCGGGAACCTGGCAGCAGTTAATTTCAGGCTGTGATGGCGTGGTGAATTTGGCAGGTGCGCCAATCGCCGAAAGCCGCTGGACGCCTGAACGCAAGCAGGAAATTATGGATAGCCGGAAAGCAGGCACTGAAAAAATTGTGGAGGCAATTGCTCAGGCAAATCCGCGCCCGTCTGTGCTGGTCAATTCCTCGGCGATCGGCTACTACGGCACGAGCGAAACGGCAACCTTTGATGAAGCCAGTCCGGCAGGAAACGACTACCTGGCAGAAGTATGTCAAGCCTGGGAAGCCGCCGCGCAAAAAGTGGAGGAGTCGGGGACTCGGCTGGTGATCCTCCGCACTGGAATTGTTCTCGGTCAGGGTGGGGCGATCGCCAAGATGCTGCTGCCCTTCCGAATGTTTGCCGGAGGACCGATTGGTAACGGTCGCCAGTGGTTTTCCTGGATTCACCTTGAAGATATGGTGAATTTAATTCTCAAGGCACTGACCCAGCCCGAAATGAGCGGAACCTATAACGCAACGGCTCCAAACCCGGTACGAATGGCAGAACTCAGCCAGAGCCTTGGGGACGCGATGAAGCGTCCATCGTGGCTACCTGTGCCCAATTTCGCGCTGGAGCTAATGCTTGGCGATGCTGCAAAGGTCGTCCTGGAAGGACAGCAGGTTTTGCCAAAGCGAACCCAGGAAAGCGGATTTGCGTATCAGTACACAACGGTCAAACAGGCATTAACCGATGTGGTGCGCGAAGACTAGGATTGCAGATTCAATCCATTCATGATCTAGATCATCATGCTTTAGATCAGGTCGTTTGAGTTGCGAAGGCGAATGAGCTGGCGGCGCATTTGTGGGGAAGCTTCGACTTCGGAAACTTCCTGCACGTTAACCTTGGATTGCATCGGCTCTAAATACTCATCTGCCCCATAGGAGAGGGCATCAAGCAAAATCTCCAGGAGCCGATCGCGATCGAGCAGGGTGTGTTTTTCCTCAATCAGGCGAAACTTAAGGTGAATTTCGCAATCATAAACTGTGAACTCTGAGTCGGTCGGGTGGTGCTCAATGGAGTCGGTCTTCATCTGAAAAGATAACCGCCCAAAGGCGGGAGTGAGGTGAACTAGACGATCAGGTTAAACACACGCATTGGGTAATGGTTTTTAGAGGCGCACTTGTCTGAAGCAGGCTTTGCAGGACAGTAAAGGCAAATCAGAGGGATAGCGAGGCTTTGCTAAAGTGCAGGAAAACTGCTTATGGCTTAAATTCACTGCTAAAGCTAGTCTTCCCAAAAGGCAAACAAAGCAAACCAATTCACCTGCTAAAAACAAATCGTTAAATTGTCCTAGTTTCTATAAATAGCACCATTTCTTAGAAGTACAGGCTAGCAATCTATAAAGTCTCTATGAGGTCATGAAACTCAACTTCATCACTGCTTTAAACCCTGCTACCAGACGATCGATTACAAGCAATTGAAGAATCCGTCCAAGCTAGCTTCCATAAAGCTTCTAGCGATTGACAGGTCGCCGGAACCGGGGAATGCAGTGATCCCTCAAAATTCCATCCTGAAGGACAACCAAACTTTACCAAAAAGACCTGATTCGGAAAAATTTTGTGTGTCAGTTCTACTTTCTAAAATTGGCTAATACTGAGAGAACAAGTCAGCTTAATGAACTAAATAGGTTTCACTCAATGACGTTTCCCACATGTTCTTCCAGGACTGGAAAGGCATTAAAACCAGCTTTGATCTAGTTTGAATTTTTACTTGCAATCCGTAGCAACACCAGGAAAATTGGGCATTGCTGAATGGAAATCGGATTTTCGATAGGGAGTTCTGCGCTAGCAGTGGTTTGCAGATCACCCTTACAGAATTCATCTATCGGAGCAGCAATGCCGAAAATTGCGATTGCGCCATCTCAATTCATCTCACATCAGATGAGATTGTAAGCGAATTCGTAAGGTTTCGAGGATTGACGTGTTGCGGCTTTGTAAAGCTAGCTCCACTGTTCTGGCGGCTGCGTAAACTGTTCTAGTGTGAGCAAATGAATTCGCTCATCCTGCTGTGCAACCGCTCGATCGCCTGCGGTATTGTAGCCCCAATCCGCCAGAAATAGCTCAACATTCTGCAAATCAACTTGAGGGGCAATGGTCTGAAGCGTTTTCAGCCGATCTTCAACAAACCAGATCAGGGGTTCAGAAGCAGCCGCTGACTGCTGGAGCTGGCGCAGGGTTTGCGCTTTGGGCTGGCGAACTGATTTGCCGAAAATTCGCGACGCAGACAAATTCACGCCTGCCTGAGCAAGCAACTGCTGGACAAAACGATCTTCTTTCGTCGTCACAATAAATAGCTCAATGCCCTCTGTAATAATGCGCTGAAGCTGTAGAGTGACACCTGGATAAAATCGGTGCAGCGATAGCCAGCCTGCCAGATCCAGCGTAATCCATTCATCGCGGACGCGATCGACGACCTGCTCGACCTCCACCGGAACCAACCCTTCGGTTTGTACCAGATCCAGGCAAATCGCGCTCCAGTTCCGCAAGATCTCTGCTTCGGGCATTCCTTGCAGGATCGATCGCAGGACACAGGGCATTTCCCAGCCCGTTTCAACCACAGGACGCAGACGATAAAAAATTTCTGCCAGTCCTTCTGGCGGCGTTTTGTCCCCAGCCAACCAGATGCGGCAGTATGCTCGCCATGCGGTTTCAAAATACTCCAGCAGTCCGTCGCAAATCACGCCATCAAAATCAAGTGCAAGCAGGGTTGGCTGTTTCTGGGTCATAACAAATTACCCCTGCTGCGCTTCTTGCTGCACTGATGTTTGAATCCAATCCCCTAAGAGGGCATTGACGCGATCGGGAGCTTCATCCTGGGGACAGTGACCTACGCCCTCCAGCGGAATGAACTGCTCCACAACAGGAAAATTTGCCAGATTACGCCCCAAGTCCACAGGTTCCCAGGGGTCATCAGTTCCCCACAAAATTAGCACTGGGCAAGAGAGGCGTTCTAGCAGATCTTCGGGTAAGGGACCATAGGAATAGCGGGTGAAAGCAAGAAACACATCTGCCGCACCTGGATCAGCCGCCGGAGCCATGAGCAAATCGACCAATTCATCGGTGACGATTTCCGGGTTGATATACGCCTTTTGCAGAATTTTCCGCACTGTTTTTGGACGGGCTATCAGGCGAAAGAAATTTTGCCCAACCCAGCGTACAGACAGAACGCTCTGCAATAAAGGAGCACCGACCCGCCGATACCAGGGCAATTGGGCACGCCGGCGATCGTGCAGAAGCCGTAAAGAGCAGTTGAGCAGGGCAACTTTCCGGGCAATTTCAGGATGATCTGCCGCTGCTTGCATTGCCGCAATACAGCCGACCGAGTTTCCTACCAGAAAAGCAGGCGTACCGACGACCTCTTTGCAGAAATCGGCAATCTGCTGTCCCCACGTTTCAAAGGTGTAGTCAATTTCCTCACCAGGCTTCGGTTTTGCCGAGTTGCCAAAGCCAATCAGGTCGACCGCATATACTCGCCCAATGCCTGCCAGCACCGGAATATTTTTGCGCCAGTGTCGCCAGGATGCACCAAAGCCATGAATCAGGACGATTGCAGGCCCGGTTTGCCCTTGAGTTTGATAACAGATGGGAAAACCACGCCACATCCAGGTCTGAGGGGCAGCCAGGAGAGGAGTTGGGGTCAGCGTCATAGCCGGGAGAAATCTAGAAGGATTACGATTTATTACTTCTCTTATTGTGATACGAGTTTTCTAATTTTCAATGCGCCAGGGGATACAGTCTTTCAAAGGTCATGGAGGATCACGAGATGGTAACGGCTCACCGAGAAGGTTCTATTTTTTAGCATCTCCAGTTCGGCAGCGAAGGGCAAGTGGACTAGAACCGATCTGCTCAAGCCATTGCTCAAGCGATAAAAAAGCCCTCACCCGATCGGCAAGGGAATAAATAGCCGTGACGAACAATGTGCAGCAATGCGAATGAAAAGGGGGTGGCCATTCGTCGCGGATTATTCAGCAAGGGCAGTGCGAAGCAGTTTCCCCGATAGAGCCATCGGCTCATTTCAAATTAAGTGAATATTTCACCGAAACTACGATTCGAAATCCTTAGCCAAAGCGACCGCTGACGTAATCTTGAGTTGCCTGCTGCCGGGGCGAATTGAAAATATTCTCGGTGCGATCGTACTCCACCAGATAACCATAGCGACTGCCGCCGTTCCCTGCCTCAGCATTAAAGAACGCAGTGTAGTCCGCTACGCGAGAGGCTTGTTGCATATTGTGCGTGACAATAATGATGGTGAACTGCTTTTTCAGCTCGTGCATCAGATCCTCAACCCGCAGCGTTGAAATCGGGTCAAGGGCGGAGCAAGGTTCGTCCATTAAAATGACTTCCGGTTCGATCGCGATCGCCCGTGCAATGCAAAGCCGCTGCTGTTGGCCCCCAGAAAGCGACAGACCGCTGGCCTTTAATTTGTCTTTGACTTCATCCCACAGTGCAGCACCCCGCAGGGATCGCTCTACCAGTTCGTCCATATTGCCTTTATAGCCGTTAACCCGCGCACCAAAGGCAATGTTTTCGTAGATCGACTTGGGGAAAGGATTGGGTTTCTGGAACACCATTCCAATCCGACGACGCACTTCGACCGGGTCTACTTTCGAGTCATACAACTCCGTGCCCTGATAGGTGATTTTGCCTTCGACTCGCGCTCCCGGAATCAAATCGTTTAAACGGTTATAGCAGCGCAGCAGGGTACTTTTGCCGCAGCCCGAAGGACCGATCAGCGCAACCACTTTGTTTTTGGGAATGTCCAAGAAAACATTACGAACTGCCTGAAACGACCCATAGTAGATGGACACATTCTCAGTGCGGATAACCACATCGTTACCCACAGAACTCGGTCTAAATTCGGACTGTGCTGGAGAATTCGTCATAGTGAATGAAGAAGAGTGGTTTAGGCGTAGAACTCTGCGCGCTTCAAATCGGAATAAACATCAACCTTCTTAAATCGATCGTAACTTTTTCTTCAAAAAAGCAGATCCACAAATCAGGTGAACTAAACGAATGAATTCAAGGAAAAGCTCGTTGATGGAACGCTAATAAACCTTACGGCGAGTTGCGACTCGTGCCACAATACTGACCACCAAAATCAAACCCACAACGACCAATGCTGCAACCCACGCAAGCTCCTGCTGGTTCCTGTAGGGTGAAATTGCGAAGTTGTAAATCAGAACCGACAGCGTTGCCGTAGGCTGCCATACGCCTCTGACATCATACTGGTTAAACAGAGCAGTAAACAGCAGCGGAGCCGTTTCACCCACTGCTCTTGCCAGTGCCAGCGTCACGCCCGTTGCAATAAACGGTAGGGCAGCAGGCAAGATAATCTGAGAAATCGACTGAAAATTTGTTGCGCCAATGCCAACTGCCGCCTGTCTTACATCCGGCGGAATCGACTTCAGCCCTTCCTCGGCGGTGCGGATAACGATCGGTACCATCAAAACCGCCAGCGCAACGCCCCCTGCCACTGCCGAGAAAGTACCCGTTACCAGGACTACGATACCGTAGGCAAACAGTCCAGCAATAATCGACGGTACACCACTCAGCACATTAGTACAAAACCGTACAAACTGCGACAGCTTATTGCCGCGCCCAAACTCAACAGTATAAATTGCCGTCAAAACGCCGAACGGAACACTAATCAACGCACCAATTAAGCTGGTAAGCAGTGTTCCCACGATCGCATTGCGAAACCCTCCCCCATCAACTAGAGGCGGCGGCGGCAGCTCAGTCAACACGGCTGGACTCAGACGGCTAAATCCGTTGGAAATGACTGTGTAGAGAATCGAACCCAGCGGCAACAGCGAAAGTGCAGCGCAAGCCCCAACCAAACCCGTCATGATTTTGCCGACCAGGTTTCGGGTGGGTGACGGCACAAAGAGCGAATCGTCTGAAACATTAAAAGCTGAATTGGCGCCCCGATCGCGTGGAATCGTCATAAATTTACTGGAGTCACTGCAAAGAACACGACCTTACTCAACTTCCTACTCAACTTCCTGAAAGCGGCTGATGATGTACTCTGCCAGGATATTCACCGCCAGCGTCAGCAGCATCAGCACCAGTGCCGCAAAAAATAGCGAAGAACGCTGTAGCCCACTTGCTTCGCCAAACTGGTTTGCAATCAGCGCGGCGATCGTCGAAGCAGGCGCAAAAAACGAAACATTTACCCGGTTTGCATTCCCGATCAGCATGGCGGCTGCCATCGTCTCGCCTAATGCCCGGCCCAAGGCCAACATCACCGAACCGATAATGCCTGATAGACCCGCAGGCAAAAGCACTTTGAGAATTGTTTCCCAGCGCGTTGCCCCCAGCCCGTAAGCTCCTTGACGAAGCTGCGGCGGCAGAGAGACCAGCGTATCGCGCGAGATAGCAATAATCGTCGGCAGAATCATGATCGCCAGCACCAGTGCGGTGACAAACATCTGGCGCGTCGAGGGCGGCGTTGAAAAGAAAGGAATCCAGCCAAACACGCTGTGAAGTCCACGCAGTAGGGGCAGGATTGCGGGAATCAGCACAAAAATGCCCCACAGCCCGTAAACCACGCTGGGAATTGCAGCCAACAGCTCAACCAGAAAGGCGATCGGAGTCAAGATCTGACGGGGCAAAAAGTCTTCGCTCAGGAAGATTGCAACGCCGACCCCGACCGGAACCGCAAACAACAGTGCCAGAATCGAGCTAACGATCGTGCCATAAATCTGCGGCAGTGCCCCAAATGCATTTTCAACCGGGTTCCAAACTGACTGAGTTAGAAACCCTAAGCCGAACTGGGTAATGGCTGGAAAGGCAATGCCCAGCAGCGAAAAAGTAATCCAGACCAGAACTGCACCAATCCCCACTGCAAGGATCAGCGTCAGCCAGTAAAAAATGCGATCGATTAAGCGCGTGGCGTGAAACTTGCTTGAGGCTTGAATTAACGATTCTTCGGGAGCAGCAGATGGCGAAGTCATAACTTTAAGAAAAGAGCTGGAGTAACAAAAACCAGATGACTAAATCTCACAAAGAATCTCAAGGTCAACTTCGACGATGGCTCAATTTAGCCATTTACCAGCATACCGCAGGCTTTGCCCCCAGAGGATTTGCCCTGCTTGAAACCAAGCAGCCGTTGAGCCATCGACATTCAGACAAACTGCATCGAATTCATTGAGCGAGTTGCCTTGAAACTGCACCATCAATTTGATTTCAACTGAACCTTCGATCGCAGCAGACAAGACTTTTGTTCGCCAGGATTTGTCAAGAAGGGCAACCGTCTACTCACCGTCCAGGTTAACCATTCGGAAAGCAACGATCGCCCTTGACTTGACTTACTTCCTTGACTTACTTAATGGTGGCGACTTCTTCCTTCACACGACCTGCCAGATCCGGATCGGCTGGGAGATAGCCCAGATCGCTGGCGGCTGTTTTGCCGTTGTCCAGCGTCCAGTTGACCACGTTCTTGATCGCTTCACCCTTTGCTGCGTCCTGGTACTGAGGATAGAGCAGCAGCCAGGTTAGCGTGGTGATCGGGTATGCCTGTTCATCGGTCGGGTCGGGAACCAGCAGCGCGAAGTCTTCCGGCACAGTTTGACCCTTGAAGGCTAGCGCACCTGCTTCGGGAGTTGGCTCGATGATGTTGCCAGCCTTGTTTTCCATCGCAGCCATCGATAGCCCATTCTCTTTGGCATAGGAAAACTCGGTGTAGCCGATCGCGCCCGGAGTTTGCTGAATTTGAGCCGTTACACCTTCATTGCCTTTTGCACCCGTACCTACGGGCCACTCCACCGACTTATTGGCTCCCGCTTTCCACTCAGGGCAGGCTGCCTTCAGGTGGTTGGTAAAGCCGAAGGTCGTGCCGCTGCCGTCCGAACGGTGAACAAACTGGATTTGTTCATTGGGCAGATTCGTTCCCTGATTAGCAGAAGCGATCGCCGGGTCGTTCCACTGGGTAATTTCTCCCGTGACGATGCCGCAATAAACCTCGCGGGGCAATTTTAGATTGTCTACGCCTTCCAAGTTGTATGCCATCACGATGCTGCCGCCTGTCACCGGAACCTGAATCGCGTCAGCTCCGTATTTTTCTCTAAACTGTGCTTTTTCTTCGTCCTTCAGAGGCTGGTCGCTGGCTCCAAAGTCAACCGTACCTGCTAAAAACTGCTCAACACCTGCACCGCTACCCACCGACTGATAGCTAATTTGGGTGTTCGGATTTTCTTTGTTGTAGTCTGCAAACCAACGCTGATAGAGCGGAGCCGGGAATGATGCACCAGCACCGCTGAGGCTGACTGCTGCACCGCTATTGCCTGCTGCCGGGCTTGCCGCAGGAGCCGTTGCCGAAGGACCTTCATTGTTACTGGAAGCGCAAGCAACAGCAACCGACATAGAGAGGGCTGCCAAGGAAGCTAAAACTGCGCGTCGCTTAAGCCGTAGTAGGGATGTCATGAGAAATGCTCAGGGTAAAAACTCTGGATAGTTTCGCCTGCATCCTACTGTCTTTAGATAAAGGAATTGTTAATACGTAGGTTAAGATGAGTTTATATCTTTAGATAGAAAAATATTTACCCCTTCCTACAGACCCATTAACCCTTGCACTAGCCCTGTTTCTCTTCCGTAAGAGCTATCTCTTCTACTTCCCTCTACTCAAGGCTGTAATTAGTAGAAGCTGTAATCGGTAAAGGCTCTAACGAGTGGAAATTCAGCTAGTTAGCTTAGGATAGTGGGCAGTGTAATCAACAAGACCATGTACCACGTAATCTATGACGGAAACTGTAACCTGTGCGTCAATCTGGTTCGACTGCTCGAAACGTTAGACCAGGGCAACCAGTTTCTCTATGTGCCAATGCAGAATGAGGAAAGTCTGAAAGCAGTTGGCATTTCTGCAAAAGACTGCGAGCAGGGCATCATCCTGCTGAATGCGAACGATGTCAAACAACGCTGGCAGGGCAGTGACGCAGCAGAAGAAATCGGCAAACGGCTGCCCTTTGGAGAAATCTTTGTTGAGGCATACCGCGCTCTTCCGGGGGCAAAGTGGCTTGGCGATCGGGCGTATGAGCAAATCCGAGACAACCGCTACACGCTGTTTGGTGCAAGAGAAAACACTTATCGATCGCCTTATCCCGCCTGCGAAACCGGGAAATGCGAGGGAACGGTGTATGATAATGAAGCCTAATTTTTAACATATCTGGTTTGGAGGGATCGCCATGCTGACGCTGAAGATCGTGGTCTACATCGTCGTCGCTTTCTTTGTCGGTCTGTTTTTCTTTGGTTTCCTGTCAAACGACCCGGCGCGGAACCCCAGTCAACGCGACCTCGAATAATCGAGATTCTGGAACCCCTCAGGCTTTGTGCCTGTCCAATAAACAAGATATCGCTTTACAAGCTATCCCTTTTGTAGAGCGAGTCGCTGTCGAAGACGGCTGAAGTCCTGAGTGAGGGCTATCCGTCCTTACTGTTGCGCTGTAAGTATGCCCTATCCGGTTCCGCCACCCCTACCGCCAGTCGTTCACCATGTCACGCCAAATGCTTCTCCTGCCGTTTCGCCACCGATCGCTCCTGATGCGATAGAGCCTGTTTCGTCTACGGATTTGCGGGCGGAAGCGCGTGTAGATGCTCGATCACTGGGTGGTGCGATCACCGTTGAACTCGCTGAACCCGCACAGCCCGACGCTCAAACTAAGCCGGTTCAAACCGAACCGAGCCCACCTGAGCCAGCGCGCAGAGAACGATCGATCGCATCGCAGTTTCCCCAAGAGGTCGTCGCTCAAGCAGAAACGCCATCCCCTGTTCTTCCAGTGAATCCACCCGGAACGGGTTCTAGTCGAGCCTCGATTCGCCCGGTTGCTGAACTGGATGCGCTGATTGCAGTAACTCAGGCGCGATCAACTGTGCCTCGGAACGAGCCTGCGCTTGAAGTCGAAGACTTTGCGCGATCGGGTCAAATTTCCCCCCGGCGTCCGTCAACTTCACCCTCCACTCCGCTCCCCCCTTCGGTGGAATCTGCGACGGCAAATGGGCAGTCCCCAGCAGAAGCGGCTGCGCCAGGAAGTTCAGACTCCGGGCAAGTTTTAACCATTCCGGGTCAAAATGAGGCTCCTGCCGTCCCCGCTGACGGAACGGGAGCAGATCAAAGACAGCCCGCGAATCAAACGCCAAACCAAGCTGCACAAACTGTCCCGGAAGTTATCGAACTCTCTGCCGATCGCCAGGAATATGACGAGCAGCGACAGGTGTTTCGCGCCGAGGGGAATGTTGTCATGCGGTTTCGGCAGGCAATTCTAACCGCCGATCGCGTTCAGGTGAATATCCCCAATCGCTTAGCTGTGGCAGATGGAAACGCCGCTTTGCAACGCGGACAGCAAACCCTGCGCGGAGAGCAGTTTACCTATAATTTTGGCTTTGACCGGGGATCGGTGCTGCAAGCCAGAGGCGAAGTTAATCTCGGTGCTTCGACTGATTTTGATGCGAATCAGCGTCCTGTTGTCGGAAGTCCGCTCAGTCCTGCTCAGTCGGTGGGAGCGCAAATCACTGAGACTCAGCCGCTTCAGGCAGCAGGCAGTGGCGGGGGGCTGATCTTTGGAGTGGCAACCGGAGGTCAGGCTGCACCCAGTCAGCAGGGAGCAACGCTGTCTCGTCTGCGCTTTGAAGCCGAGCAGCTTCAGTTCAACGGGCAAAGCTGGGAAGCAACCAATGTGCGACTTACAAACGATCCCTTCTCGCCGCCGGAGTTAGAAGTGCGATCGAACCGCGTCACAGTAACGCCCCTGTCGCCCACCAGTTCAGAAATTCGCGCCCGCAATCCCAGAGCCGTATTTGACCAGGGCTTAGAGCTGCCCCTCTTGATCGATCGCGCTGTAATAAGCCAGGAGCGACAGAATCCGGGTTTATTTAATATCGGCTACGACGAACGCGATCGGGGCGGATTTTTTATCGAGCGTGCCTTTAATGTCGTTTCGAATTCGATCGTAGACTTTAGCCTGACGCCGCAGATCTTGGTGCAAAGGGCAATCGAGGAAGACGGGTTTCTCTCGGGTTCATCCTATGGTCTGATCGCCAGCCTCACCGCGACTCCCACCCCCACCACCTCAATTGTCGGAAATGCCGTCTTTACCAGTCTGGATCTTGGGGATCTCGAAGATACGTTCCGGGCAAGTTTGCGGGCACAGCAGCGTATTTTTGCCAATCACACGGTGGCAGTGGAATATAGCTATCGCGATCGGCTATTTAACGGGTCGTTAGGCTTTCAGAATGTGCAAAGCAGTCTGGGATTGGTGATTACTTCACCAGTTTTTACACTGGGTCAAACGGGAATTCTGTTGGACTATCAGGCTGGCGTTCAGTTCATTAATGCCCGCACCGATCGAGATAGTTTATTGCGGGAACAAAACGTCGATCCGCAGGCAGACGAAGAAGATAGGCGCGTTGATTTGACTCGTTATCAAGCGACTGTCTCTCTATCGCGCCCAATTTTGATTTGGGCAGGAACGCCGCTACCAGCCACGCCGACCGAGGGCTTACGCTATACTCCCAATCCCGTTGTACCCTATGTTGCTGTGACTCCCAGTATTCGTGGGGTGTACAGTGCTTACAGCAACAATGAAACCCAGGCTAGCGTGAATGGATCGATCTCGCTGTCAGGGCAATTTGGTCATTTTTCGCGCCCGTTTTTGGACTACACCGCTTTTAACATTTCCTATTCGCGCGTTGCACTCAGCGGAGAGTCGCCCTTCCTGTTCGATCGCGTTGCCGATGTACAGGTGCTTAGCGCAGGCATCACGCAGCAAATTTACGGTCCGGTTCGGTTTGGTGTGCAAACTGCCTACAATCTTGACAACGGAGACACTATTGATACGGTCTTCACCCTAGAGTATAGTCGCCGTACCTATTCGATTACAGCTGCCTACAGCCCAAGGCGAGAAGCTGCTTCGATCGTATTC
>NZ_JACJOR010000540.1:0-18303 GCF_014695615.1 Leptolyngbya sp. FACHB-711 | reverse complement strand
GTGAATCAGTTTATTTGGCTAGCGGCGGCGGCGGCAGTTCCGGCAATTCTGGCAGGATTTGCGCTGATTCGGTTGCTAATGCGGATTGATCGATACGATCGAATGTTCTAAGCTGAATTCAATCTCATTCTGCTGCCCATGCCATTGGCTTCCACCATGAAACCCTTGTTTACGGGTCTGACTGATCCGGGGTTGCTTCGTTCTGTTAACCAGGATGACTATTATCTTGACCCACAGGGTCGCTTTTTTATCGTGGCAGACGGGATGGGCGGACACGCGGGCGGGCAGGAAGCTAGCCATATTGCCACCGAATCGATTCAAGCTTATCTGAACGAATACTGGGATTCCGACGACTCCTCGGCCGCTCTGCTCGAACAGGCTTTTTTACAGGCAAATCGCGCCATTCTTCAAGATCAGGTCAAGCACCCTGAGCGAGCGGATATGGGCACAACCGTAGTAGTTGTTCTGTTTCGCGATCAGGAGTCTTGGTGCGCTCATATTGGCGATTCTCGGCTTTATCGCCTGCGCGGGGCAAAGCTGCATCAAATCACGGAAGACCATACCTGGGTGGCACGGGCAACCAAACTGGGCGACCTGACTCCTGATCAAGCAAGGCTGCATCCCTGGCGGCATATTCTGTCGCGCTGTCTGGGACGAGAAGACGTAGGGCAAATTGATGTGCAGTCGTTTGAACTGCAATCGAACGATCGCCTCCTACTATGCAGCGATGGACTTACTGAAGAACTGCCTGACCACCTGATTGCTTTTCACCTGAAAACGATTCGAGCCTGCGATCGAGCGGCGGCAACGCTAGTGAGTGCGGCTAAAGAGCGAGGCGGACGGGACAACATTACGGTCGTAATTGTGGCATTTGAGGAGATTCCCGCGCCGGATGAGGTTCACCCTACAGGCGGACATTAATTCTGTCCTTTTTTCGTGTTTCCATTTTGCACAGGTGGGATAAGCTATTGCATGTACAAAGCTCAGGGTCTTTGGGCTGACGTTCAGGTTGCCGATTCTTCCGTTTGGTTTTATGACATTGCGACAGGCAGTTTTGGGCAAAAAGCGGTCTTCCCAGCGATCAGGGTGGGGACGAGCGTTCAGGCAAATGATATTGGGTGTGACGCTGTTGGGCGCAGTGGGGTTTGGCTATCAGCAAGTGGAAAGCTTATGGCAGAAGCCTCAAGCCGTGCTGGTATTGGGTGGCGCAACCGAGCGAGAAGAGTTTGCCGCTGAATTTGCCCAAACCCATCCTCATTTGCAAATCTGGGTATCTTCCGGCAGCAATCCTGAATACGCCGAATGGGTCTTTTCAGAAGCAGGCATTCCCGCCGATCGCGTCCATTTGGACTATCAGGCAGTCGATACGGTAACAAACTTCACCACGCTCGTCGATATGCTCAAGGCACAGGGCATTACCAGCGTTTACCTGATCACGTCGGATTACCACATGCGTCGCGCTCAGGTAATTGGTGAAATTATTCTGGGCAGTCGCGGCATTGATTTTAAGCCGATCGCCGTTCCCAGCCACGAAGCGAATGAGCCGATTGAAAAAGTGGTACGCGACGCAGCCAGAGCTGTATTGTGGGTGACAACGGGAAACACAGGCGCAGATTGGCTACAACGCTGGAAACACCCGATTCACTAATGCTTTGATTGGGAATGCTTGAACTGAAGGGCGATGGTTCAAGTTTGTAAATTCCCGCTCCACAAAGCGAAATCGATCGACCAAGATGGAAGAGTACCCTTGTTCTTCTGCGGCGATCGATTCTTACCATGATCACTACTCCACGGACGATGCCGGAGTCCGATTTCACGCCTGAAGATAGCCTCAATGAAGATCGTCTTGATCGGGTAGCGGATGAGCGGTTAAACCCATCTGAGCTTCAGACCGTGCTGGACATGCTGGCAGTGATGGAAACAACTGAAGAGCTTTCCCAGCTTCAGGCATTGACCGAAACACAAAAGCGGCAGGTCTGGGAAGCCACTCCAGAGACTCTGAAGCAAAAACTCTGGCAGCTTCGCAATCCGCCCGCTCTTTCTAAAAAGGCTGCATCGATCGGAGCCGCTAATTTCCAGAAGTCCGAGCAGGAATCTGAAACGGAAGAATCTGAAACAGACTTAGAGACAGAACTAGACGACGAAATCGAGGATCTCGGCCAAGATTTAGATCTAACCCAAGATTCCTATTCCTCTGTTCAAATTCAATTGACCGGAACTGGAACAGGTCAGCCAAACTTGGACATTGCGAATCAACCGTCTGAACCGCTTTACGCCGGTCGCTCAATTCCTCGCGTGGGCGATCGAATTATTCTGAAAGCTCATTCCAAACTAACTGCCTCGGAGCTAAAAGCCATTTGGCAATTAGAGCGGATTCAGGGCAGCGACGGTTATGTGAGCCATTCAACCTTGGGAACCCGCAGCTACCCATTAACCTGGATGGTTGTTTATGCCAGAGCGCAGCCAGAACAAGCAGAAGATTTAGCCGACGATTTGGACAGCGAGGAAGCATTTTAAAGGAGCTTGTTAATGAATTTGCTTCTGCTTAGTTTGCCTCTGCAACTTCCTCGGAAGGGGCTTCTACAGGCTCAGCGATCGGCGCCACGGCAATTGGCTCCAGACGAAAACCCACTACCGAAATTCCCTGACAGAAGAATCCCTGACGCGGACGAAGCTCAAATGCGGGTTCGCTACCTTTCTGGTATTCAGGCTCGGTCAGCAGTTTGCAGCCGTTTTCACAAGCGATCAACTGGATAGGAGTTTGGCGGGTGCGGGAGATAAGCAGATGGGTTGGGTTGAACATGACTGACCTCACTCAGTAGACTTTTAGTTAATTTCAGAGATGGTTTAGAACAAGACGCAAACAAACTGCCGGGCTTCTTGCTAAAGAACCCTGGTAATCTGACGAGCTTCAGTCTGCAATCAGCGACTGCACTCTGCGTCAGAAAAGTTAGTAATGAAACTAACAAACCAGCATAGGACTTGAGAATCGTTCGCAGGTACAAAACTAAAGGCGGCAAACCGTCACTCCGAAGGGGGACTTACCGCATAGAGGTCTATCTATGGGTAGCGTCAAAATTTCTGCCGATCGATCCAGATTTCGGCGAATGCTCAGGAATCTATCAAAATACGCATTGCACAAACATAGAATTATCTCAATGCTTAGCCTTGGAAGTTCGCCGGATCGAGGGCAATGAGGCGATGGAACGAGCCGGGGTGTTTAGTGTGGTGGCAGCAAGTGCGGTGACAATGAGTGCGGTGACAAGGGGGATTAAAGGCAGGTTTGGAAGATAGGCTCTCCATTCACTCCAGATTTACTCTGAGCCAATCAAAATCCTATCGTCATCCCATCGTCACACCAAATCCGTGCCGAAATTGCGATTCATAACGATCGCTTGAATCAACGAAAGCGGAACTTGATGGAAATACTGCCGCTGAAACTGCTCCTCCTGAACGGCATCTAAAAACGGCTGAATCCCTGAAAGGGAACCTTCTTCAGTCACGCTTAGCCTTAATTCAGACGGTTCAGTTTTACATGACTCGAACGGATAGGAAAAAGACAGTTGCTCACCTACTCGATCCACTTCAAATCCATATCGCTTCAGTAGAAGCAGCCCGATTTCTAGCGATCGAATGCTGATATTAAGCTGCTGAGCAATTTGCTCCTGCGAAGATGAGATTCTCGTGCGGCTGAGGTATTTTGCTACACCCACCAGCTGTTGCCAGTGATCGATCGGCGCATTTTCGTTTGGAGGGGGATATGCCAGGATCAGCGATCGTTGGGTTTGCTGTGCCTGCCGCAGCCACTGTCTAAGTTCATCCCAGCTTGCCGGACAGGTCGTGAGCTGAATTGCATCTTCGATTACGCTCCGGGGAGAACTGCTCTGCATTGCATTTCGAGTGAAATGAAGGGGTAAACCGGCAGAATCTCGGCAATCAATAATCCAATCGATGCTGAAATTTTCTGCTTGAGGAGTCACGCTACGAGTGGTTTGCAAATTGACCAGACGCACTTCGTACTGTTTGCGGTAGGCGTTAAAGTCCAGTTCAACGATCGCGTCACAAGGAACGCTTGGAATCTCGTCGCGATAGTGTCCCCACCAGACTCCAGGAAATCCTTGAGAGATAGTCTTATCCCAAATTTCAAACTCGGTTTTGATATAGCGAACTTTCCGCCCGCGCAGATCTTTGATATTGGCATTGCGAACATTGCGAAACCAGCAGTTTTGAATCAGTAGCCGGGGAACTGGATTTCCCATGCCGTAGGGTTCGAGCAGCTTCAGTTCACGAAACAGGTCTTTGCCCAATTCGGCGATCGTCACCGTCAGATCTGCGCTAGGCGTTGGAGCAGATAAACTGGCTTGCTGCTGACGAACCTGACGATTAATGGCTTCGGTAAAGAGCGGCAGATTTTCCAAAGGCAGCGTTAACCCAGCGGCAAGGGGATGTCCGCCAAAGTGCTGAATCAAATGAGCCTGAGTTTGAAACAGCGCGTACAGGTCAAGGTTGTGGGTCGATCGGGCTGAACCTCTCGCGATTAGGCTTGCTTCTGTTTCGTCATAAGTCAGCAAAATTGTGGGGCGATTCGTTTCCTGAGCGATTTGTCCTGCCACCAGTCCCAAAACACCCACCGACCACTGAGAGTCTGCCAGCACAATGACGCTTGTGGTAGACAAATCAATCTCCGTTAACCTTGCCTGGATCTGCTGCACCACGTCTTTTTGCAAAGATTTACGCCGCGTATTGGCAAGCTCGGTTTCTTGCGCCAGTTCCCGACAGCGATCGATCTCCCGACAAGTCAACAACTCCACCCCAAACCGGGCATCCCCCCGAATCCGACTGATCGCATTAATGCGCGGACCCAAACCAAAGGAAATATCCGTAGGACGATCGCCATTGCGCTGACACAGTTCCAACAAACAGGCAACCCCCGGACGAGAAGCAGTTTTGGGATTGCGCTGCTTTTGAAGCTGCTCGATGCCCCGCTGTGCCAAATAGCGACAGTCGCCCGTAAGATTCACCAGATCGGCAATTAAACCGATTGCCACCAGATCGAGCAAATCTGTGAGCGGACGAGTCGGTACATCCGGCAAAGTTTCATACAGAGCTTCAATGAGTTTGTATGCCACCGCAACGCCGGATAAATGGGCAAGCGGATGGGTTGCAGGCAAGGTGCGCGGGTTAATCATCGCGACGACAGGAGGACGCAGTGCAGGCAGCGTGTGGTGATCGGTAATGATGACTTCGATGCCCTGCTGCTGGGCGTATTCCAGCTCAGATAAATTGGTGCTGCCTGTGTCGCAGGTGACGATTAACCGATAGCCTGCTGCAATTAGCCCATTTATACCGCCGATCGATAAACCGTGGGATTCGGTCAGCCGATTTGGAATCACATAAGTCAATTGCTCAGGCAAGAAAAACTGTCCTAGTCCTTCCCACAACACTGCCGTTGCTGTAATTCCGTCTGCGTCAAAATCTCCCCAAATGGTAACCTTCTCTGCGTTTTGCCTTGCCTGAACTAAGCGCTCGACTGCCCAGCTCATCTCTTGCCCAAATGCAAACGGACTGATGGGCTGATACTGATTTGGATTCAGGTAACCATCAATCTGCTGCAGCGATCGAACGCCGCGCTGCCAGAGAAGCTGGGCTGCTCGATGTGCTTGAAGCATTTCATCGGCTAAAGCTTTTCTTGCTGCCTGCTGCACTGCTTCCAGAAATTCACTGGGTAAATCAGCCGTTGCCTGAACTTGCCACTCTACCTTACGCATATCCGCATCCTCGTTAAGGCATCGCCTGCTGCTCTAGCTCTGCTGCTTATCGTAGTACGACGGTACTGAATCAGTAAATCAACACTTTGATCGGATGGAATGTTGAGAAAGGCATGACTGTGACCCAAACTATTCTCAATAAAAGTGCCCAATAATAAAGTGCCCAACAAAAAACTGTCCAGCAAACTGTCAGGATTATCGATTGCCGTGCCTGAATGGGATGGTAGCGTATTGCACGGGCTGAATCGCAGCTCTTGCTGATATTCACAGATATATCCAGCCTTGTACAGAAGCTGGACTAAACAACCTAATTTCGAGGAGTGAGTTCATGATTTGTCGTTTTAATTCGTCCTGCCAGATCCAATTTCTAAAGCTCAACCGATTCGAAATGAATTCCTTGAGTTTGCTGATAAGCGCGATCGTTCTTACGGGTGGATCGATCGGCTTCCTGCCGCGATTAGCGCAGAGCGCGACTCCGAAGGAAATGGCTCAGGTACAGTCTGTGCTTCAAGAGCAGGGTTCGCTTCAACCGATGCAGCAAGAGCATCTTTTTTCCGGAGAGGCAGGTCAAATCGTAACGATTTCGCTTAATAGCGGCGAATTTGACACCTACCTTACGTTACTTGACCCTAGCGGTCGAGAAATTGCAGCAAATGATGATTATGCTCGCAGCCTCAATTCCTCACTCGTGGTCACACTTCCCGAAAATGGGCAGTACAAGGTGCTTGCGCGTTCTTTTAGTGGGCAGGGCGGCAGCTACACAATCAGCGTCAAACCTGCGACCCCCTTTGATCAGGCGTATTCCAGAGGGGTTCGCTTGTTCTCAGAAGGCAAACTTGAGGAAGCCGCAACCGCACTTTCCGAAGCCATTCAAATTGAGCCAAATCAGCCTGCCCCCTATCTCGATTGCGCTGAAGTTGCCTATGCTCAAGGTAATTTGTCGTTAGCCATTTCTAACTATCAGCAAGCTGCCGATCTCTACGAGAAAGCAGGAAACAGCGACGCGGCGAATCAAATTCGTCAACAGCTCGCTGTTTTGCAAACTCAGTCTGCTCTATAGCGGGTAGGGAGGCGAGTGACTGGGGAGTGGATGAGTGAAGAAGGAAAGGGGGACGTTAATTAAGACGGTTCGGGTGCAGGAGCTTCGCTAGCAGGTTTGATGGGCAGCAGTTTGGCGGGAATTCCCACCGCAGTTCGTCCAGCAGGAATGTCGGATAAAACAACGGCATTGGCGCCAATGTTGGCATCATCCCCAATTTCCACATTGCCCAGGAGTTTTGCTCCGGCTCCCACATTGACGCGTTTGCCAAGCTTTGGGGCATCAAACGGGCGATCGAGGTAGCGATTTCCCAGCGTCACCCCCTGACGGATAATGCTGTCATCCCCAATTGTGCTGTAACCGTGGACGATAATGCCGCTCTGATGTTCCACAACAACCCGACGACCCAGCTTGACGGTGAAGGGCAAATCAATGCCGTAGGTGTTGCGAACTTTGCGATAAAGCGATCGATACAAAATACTGAACGGGGCACGCAAAAGCTTCGGCTGAATCTTCATGCGCCAAACGCCAAACCGCTGCACTGCCACCGCTCGAAATCCCGGTTTCGTCCAGTCGCGCCCGTGGGCTTCCCAGTCCTCCCGAATCTGCTGCCAGAGACTTAATTCGGGCTCAGCGAGTTCGGGGATTCCCTGCCTAGGGAACTGCGAAGCAACCGGGCTATCCGTGGAACTGACCATCGGACTATCGGCTGGACTGGACTGAGAATTATTTATATCAGGTAAGCCTGCTTTCAAGAATTCCGTCATCGTTTTGACCAGAACGCTATTTCGAATAAAGTCTACGAGTAGATGGGGCGGGTCTGTATCTGTCTTGCGCTGAATTACCCGTCGCACTCGCCACAGTACAAAGCTCACTGCCCACACCAATTCAGCAAGAACGGCATACCACCAGCCGTAGTTTTTAGTGAAAAATCGTCGCCGCGAGTCAAACCAGTAGGTCGGGCGACGTTTAGGGGCAATTTTCGTATCGGTGACACCAGAGCTTTGCCCTACAAAATGAACAACTCGGCTCTGGGGCACATACCAGCAAGACCATCCCGCCCGCTGAACTGCCAAACAGAAATCAACCTCCTCGTAATAGAGAAAATAGTCCTCGTCCATTAGCCCGACACTTTCCCAGACCGATCGCCGCACAATCATGCTGGCTCCAGCAACCCAGCCGACCTGGCATTCACCTTCCGGGACGGGTGGGGCAACCGTCCAGGGCGCAAGCAGCTTTGAAATAATGCCCAGCCGCAGCCCATCATCCAGCTCACTCAAAACCGTGGGAAAGCGAAACGCTGATCGCTGAGGGGTTCCGTCTAGCTCTTCTAGTCGACTGCCTGCAATTCCCGCTTCAGGATGGCGATCCATAAATTCGACCAGCGTTGCTAGCGCTTGCGGTCGCACGATCGTGTCGGGATTCAACAGCAAAATGTAGTCAGGCGGCGTTTCCCCTGCAAGAATTTGGCGGACTGCGGCATTGTTGCCCGCTGCATAGCCCCGATTCTGCTCAAGCGGCAGGAATGTCACCCAGTTCCACTGCGCGTCGGCAATCGCGGCTGAGATTTTCTCTACTGAGCCATCGTTTGAACAGCCATCAACTACATACACCTGAGTACCAGGCAGTGTCTCTACTTCTGACACTAGTGATTCCAAACAGCTGATTGTTAAATCTGCCGTGCGGTAGTTGAGAACTATAACTGCGAGGCGGATAGCGCAGTCGGATGAACCAGAGGCTTGGAACGAGGCCTGAGTTGTCGCAGACATAATCTTCCTGACGCAGTAAAAACAGCAGTGAAATCAAGTTGTGAGAGCAGAAAAACTGCTCCTATCCGTTATTCTCCTACCACAGTAGTCACAATTACCCCAGTGAACTGTAAAAGCTTGTTCAGTACCATTGTCGCAATTACAAAGTTTTGGAAAAGAATGATTTTAAATTGGTAAAAACCGGGGCGATATGGGCTTTTTTTGGCTGTGCTTCTAGTAACTTGTGGTAGCTTGGATGGAATAATTCAGACAGTGTTTCGCTACCACTTACCGATCGCAGGCTTGCCATTCCCTAAATGCTCGGTACACAGAAATAACAGGGATTGCATCGATATCTCGCCAGGCTCATTCAGGTTTTTGTTCTAGTTCTGGTTGTGCTTCCTTACTACTTAATTAGGTTCCTAGTAGAAATATGAAAGCCTCGCTGAATACTAATTCGCCTGCCCAGCGACACCCGAATCAGGGTCAGTTTTTAGTAATTTCATCTTATTCATCTCTGCTTTACCAGCATTCTCGCAAGGAGGGGTTCCGTCGCTCGATCGCAACGCTCCTGCTTAGCCTGACGGCATGGACGACCGCAGCAACGTTTCCTGTTCTCGCTCAAACTGCTCCGACTGAACCCGCCCCGACCACTCCGGCTGCTGCCCAAACCGCTCCAGAACAGTCCTCTTCCGAAGATGCAGCGGAAGCAACGGGTGGGCTAACGCAAACCACTCCGGCTCCAGCCCTGCCCCAGTCTCCTCCTGGTGCGCTGCCTCAACCCAATCGAACGATTATTCCACCTCCACTCACAGCCGCTCCGTTTGAAAATGCCTACTTGCTTGGGCCTGGAGACCAAATTCAGATTGATATTTTTGATGTGCCAGAGTTAAGTGGCGAGGCAGGTCGTCACACCGTCTCGATCGACGGAACGATTCGGCTTCCTTGGGCAGGAACCTTACGGGTTCAGGGACTCAGCCTCGACCAAGCGACGGCTGCAATCTCAAGAGCCTATGCAGCTTATATCAACAACCCCCTTGTTTCAGTCAATCTGGCAGCGGTTCGCACCCTTCAAATTAGCGTTGCAGGTGAAGTCAAACGCCCCGGTGCCTACGCCATTAATCCAGGCAGCGTCACAAATGCTACTCTCGCTGGTGATGCAGCAGCGGGCACCTCTACTGGAAATGAGTGGCCCACGCTCTCTCAGGCAATTCAAGCGGCAGGCGGAATTACTCAGTCTGCGGACCTCCGGCAAGTGCAGATTCGCCGTCCCCAGCCCGATGGTGCGATCGAAATTATCGACGCAAACCTCTGGGATCTGGTAAAAAGTGGCAATCTTAATCAGGACGTGCGGCTACGCGATCGAGACATTGTTTATATTCCCACTGCAACTGCGCTCAGCAACGAGGAACTCTTGACTCAGGGGATAGCAAACCTTTCTCCAGCCACGATTCAAGTCAACGTCGTGGGTGAAGTGGGAGCACCCGGAGTGGTTGCAGTGCCACCCAATACCCCGCTTAATCAGGCACTCCTGGCAGCAGGTGGATTTGAGTCTAGACGTGCCAGACGCAGCCGCGTAGAACTCATTCGCCTCAACCCCAATGGCACTGCTACCCGACGCACCGTAGAAGTCGATCTGGCAGCAGGAGTGAATGAGCAAACCAATCCCTCCTTGCGGGAATACGACACAATCGTGGTTAGCCGTTCTGGGCTGGCAAGGACTGGGGATTTTCTCAGTGCTGTCTTAGCTCCCTTCTCTGGAGTGCTGGGGGCAGTTGGGAGCATCTTTAACATTGTGGATACGATCACAACAATTGGGGATGATAACAACGACTCTGATGATGACGACGACGATGACGACGACTTTGATAACAACAACTAATGCCTTTAAAGCTTGCTGAATCCATTCCCCAGTGTTTTTTCTTCGATGCTTAAAGCTTAAAAGTTAAGTCAGTGTTCTTCTGATATCCGGCAATCTACCGACTGTAGTCCACGCATTTAACTGTGTTTAATGTTGCCTGAAACACCAATCATTCCTGATTAGGGTGGGTCACTTGAGCTTATAAAGAGGTCAATATGGAAATAGAGCAAACAGTTCAATCCTTAGCCCCCAGTATGAGAGGCAGACCAATTGCCCCACTCCCGTCTAGCGACCTAGACGAAGCCGATGTCTCTCCTAACCGAGGCTTGAATCTGCGTGCCCTCGGTCGAACGATTCAGCGGCAGGCTCTGCTAATTGCAGGAGTGGCAACGGCAACCACTGCCCTGGCGATCTTTCAAGCCATGAAAATCCCCCTGACCTATGAGGGAGACTTTCAGCTTCTAGTCGAGCCAGTCACAAACGAAGCTCGGATTGCCGATCCGCTAACTGTGACGCGAACCGAAGGCGGAGTTCCGGGGCGGGATGTGTTTACACTAGACTATGCCACTCAGATCGAGATTCTGCAAAACCCAGAAATGCTGAACTCGATCGTGCAGCAGGTCAAATCTCAGTATCCCGACTTTAGCTATGTCAACCTGCGAGAAGGATTAGTCGTTGAGCGGCTAGTTTCAGAAGAATCTCCCGATGCCACCCGTATCATCAAAATCACGTTTGAAGGAAACGATCCAGGGCTGGTGCAGGAAGTTTTGAAAGTCACTGCCGATCGTTTCTTGCAGTACAGTCTCGAAGATCGCAAGAGCCGATTTGGAGAAGGGATCAAGTTTATTGAGGATCAGCTTCCCGAACTGCAACAGCGGGTTAGAAGTGTCCAGGATCAGCTTCAGCGACTTCAGCAGCAGTACAACTTAATTAATCCTGAAATACAGGGAGGCCAGCTCTCTGAGCAGGTCAATAACATTACCAGTCTGCGCTTAGAAACCGATCGCGAGCTCCAGGAGCAAAGAACGCTCTATTCCAATCTCCAGCGGCAGCTCCAGCTTAGCCCGCAGGAGGCGATCGCGGCTTCTGCCCTCAGTGAAGACCCGAACTACCGGGCACTTCAAACGGCTCTACAGGAAATTCAAAGCCAGATTGCGGTTGAGTCTGCCCGGTTTAGCGACCAAAGCCCTGTGTTGCTCTCCCTCAGGCAGCGGGAAGCGAACCTGGCTAGTTTGATGAATCAGCAGGCACAGCGGATTGTTGGACGGGCAGCAGGACAGAATGGATCGGGTGGCAACCCTCAAGTGCTGGCATTCCAAAACTCGATTCGGCTCGGACTAATCGAACAGATGGTAACAGCGGGTAACCAGATTCAGATGCTAGAAGCCCGCAGTCGGGAGATTAATCAAGCCACGAATCAGTTTAGGGGACGGATTCAGCAATTTCCAGCGATCGCCCGCCAGTACAACGACCTGACACGGGACCTGGAAATCGCAACGCAAACGCTCGATCGTCTGTTGACCCAGCGAGAAACTCTGCGAGTTGAAGCGGCACAAACCGAAATTCCCTGGGAGATGGTATCTGAGCCAACGATTCCTCGGGATGCAGAGGGAAATCCAGTTCCTGGACCTTCGAGAGCCGCCAATCTGGTCATTGCAGGCGTGGGGGCAGGGCTACTGCTGGGGACACTTCTGGCACTGATGCTGGAGCGGTATCGCAATGTGTTTTACACGATCGAGGACATCCAAGACACGATCAAGCTGCCGACCACAGGCGTCATTCCCTTTTCCAGAGGGGCAAAGCAGTCCCTTGATTTTCCGACAGCGTTTGGCGCATCAGGAGATGTGGAAGACAGCCGCCTGGAAACCGCAGCGTTCCGTGAATCGTTTAGCGATCTGTATTCCAACATTCGCTTAGCGGAACCGCCAATTCGCGCCTTGATGGTGTCTTCTGCGGAGGCTGGAGACGGCAAAACGACGATTGCCCTTTATCTGGCACAAACGGCAGCGGGTGCGGGGCAGCGAGTTTTGCTTGTAGACACTAACCTGCGTCAGCCTCAGGTTCAAAGCCGTCTGGATCTGCGAAATGCAAAAGGGCTGAGTGATTTGCTTACGAGCAATGTCAGCGCAGATGAAGTCATTCAACGATCGCCCCTGGCTGAGAATCTGTATGTGTTGACGGCTGGCTCGATGATGCCGGGGTCAGCAAGGCTGCTCGGCTCGGATCAGATGAAGCAGCTAATGGAAAAATTCCGCTCTGCTTTTGACCTGGTCATTTACGATACACCCCATCTGTTTGGCGTAACGGATGCCAACTTCCTTACTGCTGAAGTCGATGAAGTTCTGCTTGTGATTGCAACCGGTAAAACCAACCGCAATGCAGTGCAGCGCGTCCTGAATAAGTTAACCGGGCTGCCGATGTCAGGAGTCAGTCTGGTCGTTAATCATCTGCGTGAACACGGTGATCCGACTGGAGCGTACACGAACTACAGTCAGAAGTCACTCTCGTCTCGACGCGATGGTTAGCCCTTGATGCGAGGATAGCAATGGCTACGTAAGCGGCTCCGAAACAGTAGACTATAGACTTTAAGGGGTGAATTAGAGAAATTCATCCCTTTTTATTTGATAGCGATCGTCCTCCCCTGCGAAGGTACGCCCCTTACCCCCCTTTTCCTCGTTGGTTAGACAATAGTAACCATTGTAGGAATTCGATGTTGGATGAACTGGATAAGGTGAGTTGCCAAACGTGGTCGATCCTAATCACTAAGTAATACCAATTCTGCGAGAGTAGACGACAGATGATATAAGACTGGTAGAGAGTTCAATCGTAGAGTATGGCAGGGATTTACAAACTGGAAATCCAAGAGAGTAAAGCGGACCTCAAGCAGTTGTTGAGAGAGCAGAAAACAGCATCCGGCAAAGAACGAATTCACTTGCTGTACTTACTCAAAAGCAAGCAAGCTCCAACAGGGCAGGAAGCCGCATCTATGTTGAGGCGGCACCGAGCGACATTACAGGAGTGGCTGCGATTGTACCGAAAAGGCGGCATCGCTGAGTTGCTCAAGCGCAAAACGTCTTCAGGGAGACGACGTGCGATTCCTGCATGGGCAGAGAAAGCATTGCAGAAACGCTTAGAGGAACCGCAAGGCTTTGATGGGTATCAAGCAATTTGCGACTGGTTGGAGAGTCAGTTAGGGATTGAGGCAAAGTATAAAACGGTGCATAAACTGGTGTATTACCGCTTGCACCAATGGGACAGGTGCAATGGCAATTTCAAGCAACTTACTTTATGGCATTGTGGAACCGAAAATGGGGGAGCATTTTTTCTTTGAGTTTTCTCATCTCAACACCGATTGCTTCCCAGTGTTTTTGAATTTAGTCTCTGACCAGTTCAAGGATGATTTTTTAATTATTCGATTGGACAATGGTGGTTTTCACAAAGCCAAGCGCTTGAAGGTTCCCAACAATATTATTCTGTTGTTTCAACCCCCTCATTGTCCTGAGCTGAACCCGATTGAGCAAGTGTGGCAATATCTGAAGCGACGATTGCGTTGGAGCTTACCAGCAACCCTTGACCAGTTACGTCAGCAGTTGAGAGAACGACTGGAAGTACTGACCCCTGAGATAGTTGTAGCAATTACGAGACGCCAGTCCATACTGCATGCTCTATCTGTCACCCAAATTTAGAGAATTGGTATAACGAGAATCGAATCAGACCGCCTTTTATTGCAGCTAAATCAACTTGTGATTCCTGAAAAACAAAAAAGGAGATAGGAAAGCCTACCCCCTTTTTATTTACGATTGGCTCAATTGAAGAACGAACTTAACCCTTAGTAGCGATAGTTGTTGGAACCGGGCTTGTGAACGATAAAGCTCATTACCTGGCACTGCTTGATGTTGTCAAACGCAACTACGCGGATGTAGCAGTTGGGGAACTCAGAGCGGCACTGCTGCACTTCGCTCAGCACTTCCTGAGGGCTGCGAGCGTTGAACAGAGGCAGCTTCCACATTGTCCAGTAATACATCTCAGCTGCAGAGTCTTCGTTGAACTCGATACAGGGAAAATAGCCTTGATCGATTGTGTACTGGATCTGACGGGAAATTTGCGCATCGCTGAGCGGAGGCAGATAAGAAAAAGTTTCGTAACGCCGCTCTTTAGGTAAAGTCTTCATGATTGATCAGTTCAGGTTTTAGGTTTACAAGGAGCAAATCTTGAGTTGCCTTTTGCTCAACGGCATTTGCTAAACGCTACTCGTTAGACTCACTATCAGAGGTGTTTTCTAAACGGGGGGCAGCAGGATTGCTTGCCTGATCAGGATTGGTTCCATCAACGCTTACTTGCGTCATGCGTTCAAGCTGCTGACGACGCTGCTCGATATTCGCTTGCTGAATCGTCGATCGCAGCATTTCGGGCAGCACCTCTGCAATTTCCTCCGCGATATGTTCTCGAACGGTTAGAATCCGAAATGCCAGTTCTTGTCGTTCGCGAAACAGCGATCGTAAAAACGCTTCACCATCCTGGACACCCGCTCTAGTCGAGAACTGACGGAGCCAGAGTGCCCTCGGCGGATCAGTCTCATCCAGTTGAGCAGCCACCGTTCGCATCGCTTGATAGGTGAGGTAGCTAATGAGCGTTTTGGCAGTATCTTTGGCAATTTGCCTGAGATCCATAGGAGACGGATGAATGAAGGATGAAGCATGAGGTAAGAATAACAGCTTATTTCTGTCGGTTCAGAAGGAGGCTGCAATTCGCTCTCTGTCCTGCATCCTTCATCTTCGCCTCTTAGATAGTGTCTTGTGCTTCAAACTCGAACTTGATTTCCTTCCACAGTTCGCAAGCGGTAGCCAGCTCAGGTGACCAACGGCAAGCCTCACGGATAATGTCGCCGCCTTCACGCATCAGGTTACGACCTTCGTTCCGAGCCTGGACACAAGCTTCCAGAGCCACGCGGTTAGCCGTTGCACCAGGCGCATTACCCCAGGGGTGACCCAGCGTACCACCACCGAACTGAAGCACGGAGTCGTCGCCGAAGATTTCAACCAGTGCAGGCATGTGCCATACGTGAATACCACCCGATGCGACCGCCATCACGCCCGGCATCGAAGCCCAGTCCTGAGTGAAGTAAATTCCCTTCGAGCGATCTTGCTCCACATAGTTTTCACGCAGCAGATCCACGAAGCCCAGAGTCACTGCCTGGTCGCCTTCCAGCTTACCCACAACCGTTCCAGTGTGGATGTGGTCACCGCCCGACATCCGCAGACACTTCGCCAGAACGCGGAAGTGCATCCCGTGGTTCTTCTGACGATCGATCACGGCGTGCATTGCGCGGTGGATGTGAAGCAGAACCCCATTGTCCCGGCACCACTTCGACAGGGTTGTGTTCGCGGTGAAGCCTGCCGTCAGGAAGTCGTGCATGATGATGGGCATTCCGAGTTCTTTGGCATACTCGGCGCGCTTCAGCATGTCTTCACAGGTTGCAGCCGTCACGTTCAGGTAGTGACCTTTGATTTCACCCGTTTCAGCCTGGGCTTTGTGAATTGCCTCAGCGACGAAGGTGAAACGATCGCGCCACCGCTGGAACGGCTGCGAGTTAATGTTTTCGTCGTCTTTGGTAAAGTCTAGACCGCCGCGCAGACACTCATACACTGCACGACCGTAGTTCTTCGCAGAGAGACCGAGCTTCGGCTTGATGGTACAGCCCAGCAGCGGACGACCGTATTTGTTGATCTTGTCGCGCTCAACCTGAATACCATGGGGCGGTCCCTGGAACGTCTTCAGGTAAGCCACGGGAATCCGCAGGTCTTCCAGACGCAGGGCTTTCAGGGCTTTGAAACCAAACACGTTACCCACGATCGAGGTGAGCATGTTGGTGACAGAGCCTTCCTCGAACAGATCCAGCGGATAAGCAATGTATGCGATGAACTGGTTATCTTCGCCAGGAACGGGTTCGATGTCGTAGCAGCGACCCTTATAGCGATCGAGATCCGTCAGCAGGTCTGTCCAAACGGTGGTCCAGGTTCCGGTTGAGGATTCTGCGGCAACGGCTGCACCAGCTTCTTCGTAAGGAACTCCAGGCTGAGGAGTCACACGGAACGCTGCCAGGATGTCTGTATCCTTCGGCGTGTAGTCGGGCGTGTAGTAGGTCAGGCGATAATCTTTTACACCTGCCTGATACCCAGCTTTAGTCTGGGTTTTAGTTTGAGAGTACGACATGATTTCCCTTCCTGTGAATCACTTCGATCCGAACGCGAAATCCGAACATAGAAACCCTACCCTGCTCACACGCAGCTTGCAGACGCGATCCTTAAAGCGATTGCGTCAAACAGGCAAGTATGCGCCAACCAATTATTGGGCTACCAACATGGGCTACCAACAGCCACAAAAATTCTGTAGTGCTGATCCAGTCAGTCTTGAGTCAGGGCAAATCAACTGGCAACCTTAATATTATCTTTATGTCTGCCCTGTTCACGGGTTCATTCAAAAATATATCAGGAATGTAATAAGTGTATATTTGAATCTTCTTAGTTTATAGATAACGATTGTTTATATATTTGTCGATTGATGAAGCGGAAGACAGACTAGATTTGTTGCTTCTGTTTGCCTGATCAGCGTTTCACGTTTTGCGTCACGGTGAACGTCTTGACTGCTGCTGATCTTAAGAAATATTAAATCATTTAATTGAATTTCCATGCAGGACGTGGTCATTCTGTCAAGCTGATTCAATCGCCTGAAGCAGGCATAGCCGTAGGGATTCAGGCAATTCTGTTTTCTCTCGACGATCGGTTTTAACGCAGACATGAATGGTATGAGCAGCGGCTGCAATTTGATTTGATGACGTTTGATTCGTTGAGGCGATCGAATAGTTCAACCTGAACTTGCTGGCTTTAATTTCGATCGGCTGAAGGTGAACTTGATATACATCGCCACAGCGCATTGGATGTAAAAAGTCAATGCTGGCATGAACGATCGGAACGGCGATCGATCGAGCCGAAAAAAATTCGTTTAAATCAATTCCGCCGGATGCTAATAACGCCTCATAGCTTTCGTGGCAGATCGAGAGGATATTTGCGAAATAAACGACTCCGGCAGCATCAGTGTCACTAAACCGAATGGTGCGTTGATAGGTGAAGGGCATTTTAAGGAGTATTTCAGAAGTTGTACGGTTGGTGGTTAAGGTTTTGCAGTCCCCTAAATTCTCTAACGCTGGGGGATTTTAAGTTGTAGAACGCTCTGATGGGAAAGGAAAGCCTGCAAGATTTGGTGTCTTCTAAAGTTGGCTCCTGTGTCCATATCAGTCACGATATCTGACAACTCGGCTGGCGATTCGCCCCAACCCTAAAGGCTGGTAATGCTGGAGGAGCCGATCGATTTTCCATTCAAAGTCGCCCAGCATTGAGGAATTTAAGCGGCTGTAAAACCTCGAACCGTCGCTAACGTTGCTAGCTTAACTGGTCTTACCCAACTGCGATCGACACTGTAGCTTTAGCTAGAAGGACTTCAGGGACTTTACCACTTCCCTAATATGCTTCAAACCTCTTCCTGAATTAGAAGATCTGCTGTAGTACGGAGGTTCCCAATCGCCCCTGATGGCATACATTAAATAGGCACTCTTGGAGAAATATCTCCGATCGCCCAATGTCACTCGCTTTCCTCCTATGTCCGCGACTCAACAGCCTGTGAATTCTCAAGCCACCCCCCAAATTTCTGTCCAGCAAAGAATTGAAGAACTGCGAAAGCTGCTGCGAAAGGCAAGTTACGACTATTACGTATTGGATAATCCCAGCCTTCCTGATGAAGTTTATGATCGCCTTTATCGGGAACTGCAAGAGCTGGAACAGCAGCATCCAGAGCTGATTACGCTTGATAGCCCAACGCAGCGTGTGGGGG